>NZ_JAAORN010000001.1:900000-1041665 GCF_017695975.1 Prochlorococcus marinus CUG1417
TAAAAGCCTAATACCATGAGTGAAAACAAAAAAGATTCTGCTAATCCAGTTTTAACATTTGAAGGAAAGAAGTATTTGATAAATGAACTTTCAAATGACATAAAAGAATCTATAAAGGGATTACAAATAGCAGAAACGCAACTTAAAATGCATGAAGATACTCAGAAATTACTTTCAATTAGTAGAAACTATTTAGCGAATCAATTAAGAGAAAAACTAAAAAACTTAGAGTAAAATTCTAATAATTATGAATTTCTTGTAAAGAGTAAGTATCAATATTATTAATTTGCAAAGCTTTTATTGCTTTAATTGCTGCCTTTGCCCCAGGAATGGTTGTAAAAGTAGGAATATTATATTCTAAAGCAGCACGTCTTAGATAAGTGTCGTCATGAAGAGCCTGAGAACCTATTGGAGTATTAATTATTAATTGAACTAATCCAGAACGAATTAGGTCCTCTATATTTGGTCTCCCTTCATGTACTTTTAGTACTTCTTCAACTTTAATCCCTAAATCTAACAAGTATGCAGCTGTTCCTTTTGTTGCAATTAATTTAAATCCTAAAATCAAAAGTTCCCTAGCAATTTCTTCAAGATTTTTTTTATCTAAGTCATTAGTAGACAAAAAAGCTACTCCTTCTGAAGGAACACCATTTCCTGCTGCTAATTCCGACTTAGCATAAGCAATTCCGAAATCCTTAGCTAAACCCATTACTTCTCCAGTAGATTTCATTTCAGGACCTAGGAGTGTATCAGATCCAGGAAATCTTTTAAAAGGTAAAACAGCTTCTTTTACTGCTTGATATTTTGGAGAAAATTCTTTGGTGAAATTAATATCTTCTAATGTTAAACCTTGCATTAATTGAGTAGCTAATTTTGCAACTGGTTTACCAATAGCCTTTGAAACAAATGGTACTGTTCTTGAGGCTCTTGGATTTGCCTCAAGAATAAATAGTTTGGTTTCTTTATTGTTTAAATTTATCACTGCAAATTGCAAATTTATCAAGCCAATAACATTCAGTCTTTTTGCAATTAATTTAGTCCAAAGTTTTACATTATCTATAGTTGAAGCCGATAGAGAAATTGCTGGTAAGCAACAAGCCGAATCACCAGAATGAATTCCTGCAGGTTCCACATGTTCCATTAGACCAGCAATGACAACTGATCCTTCTGAATCACATAAAGCATCAACGTCTATCTCAATAGCATTATTCAAATATTGATCAAGAAGAATTGGATGGTCAGGTGATACCTTAACTGCTTCAGAAATGTATCTTGATAATTCACTTTCATCTTTAACAATTTCCATTGCCCTACCGCCTAAAACATAAGAGGGTCTTACAACTAAAGGGAATCCAATATTCTTTGCTACCACTTGTGCTTCGTTTTGATTGCGAGCAATACCGTTTAAAGGTTGTCTAATACTTAATTCTTCGAGTATTTTTGTAAATTCCTCTCTGTCTTCTGCTATATCAATGGAGATTGGAGAAGTTCCGAGAATTTTTGAACCAGTTTTGAACCCATCATCAGTTTTAAGCCATTCAAATAAAGGTAATGATAATTTGAGAGGAGTTTGTCCTCCAAATTGAACGATCAATCCATAAGGATTTTCAGCTTCTATTATATTGAGCACATCTTCCAAAGTAACAGGCTCAAAATATAAAATATCACTGGTATCGTAATCGGTTGATACAGTTTCTGGGTTGCTATTAACCATTATTGTTTTGTAACCATTTGTTGAAGCTTGATATGAAGCATGACAACAGCAGTAATCAAATTCTATTCCCTGACCAATTCTGTTTGGACCTCCTCCAAGAATCATAATTTTTTTGGAATTATTATTTTCTGAAATCTCGCAATCAAGAATTTCGGTATTCAAGTTAATAAAACTTTCTTCGTAAGTTGAATAATGATAAGGAGTCGAAGATGAGAACTCTGCTGAACAAGTATCAACTGTTTTATAAATTGGCATTATATTTAAACTTTTTCTATATTTTCTAACTTCATAAAAATTAGTATTAGTTAAATTTGCTATCTGTTGATCAGAAAAGCCTAATTGTTTAGCATGTAGCATCAAATCCCTATCAAGATCATAAAGCTTTTTTGCTTTCAAAAATTCAAGTTCAAAATTATAGATATTACGTAGTTTCTCTATAAACCATAAATCTATATTAGTAACTTCATGAATATAAGAATTAGTTTTGCCAAACTGCATAGCTTTTTTAACTATAAGAATTCTTTCAGAAGTTGGGTTCCTTAAACTATTCCTCATGTGATTCTCGTCATTAAATTCTTCTAACGAATCACATTCCCATCCAAAAATGCCTATTTCTAAGGACCTTAATGCTTTCTGAAATGATTCTTCAAAGGAACGCCCGATTGCCATTGACTCACCTACGGATTTCATAGCAGTACTTAGGGTATTTGAGGAGCCTTTAAACTTTTCAAAGGCAAATCTAGGAATTTTGGTAACGACATAATCAATTGAAGGTTCAAAACATGCAGGTGTTTTTTTTGTAATATCATTAGTTATCTCATCGAGTGTATAACCAACTGATAATAAAGCTGCAATCTTAGCTATTGGGAATCCAGTTGCTTTACTTGCCAAAGCAGATGATCTACTCACACGAGGATTCATTTCAATAACAATAACTTCTCCATTAGATGGATTTATTGCAAATTGAATGTTACTTCCTCCAGTTTCAACGCCTACCTCTCTAATGATTTTCAATGACAAGTCCCTCAGTCTCTGATATTCCTTGTCTGTGAGAGTTTGGGCGGGAGCTACAGTAATAGAATCTCCAGTATGAACACCCATGGGGTCTAAATTTTCAATACTGCAAACTATTACGACATTATCTGCAGTATCTCTCATTACTTCTAATTCAAATTCCTTCCATCCGATGAGTGATTTCTCAATCAATATTTGATTACTTGGACTTTCCTCTAAACCTGTTTTACACAATTCAACAAATTCTTCAAGGTTAAAAGCGATTCCACCTCCTACCCCACCAAGAGTAAATGCAGGCCTAATTATTAGAGGATAAGAATTAATTTTTTTTGATACGTCTTTTGCTTCACTTAGGTTTGATGCAATTCCTGATGGGCATACATTTACATTTATTTTTTCCATTGATTCCTTAAACAATTTCCTATCTTCAGCTTTATTAATAGCTTTTAAATCAGCGCCAATTAATTCAACTTTATTTTTTTTTAAAAAATCTGATTCTGATAATTTAACCGCAAGGTTCAAAGCAGTTTGACCTCCCATAGTGGGTAAGATTGCATCAGGTTTTTCTCTTAAAATGATCTGAGAAACAATTTCAGGAGTTAATGGTTCAATATATGTTTTACTTGCAATCTCAGGATCAGTCATTATCGATGCAGGATTTGAATTTATTAAAATAATTTCGTAACCAGCTTTTCTTAAAGCTTTGCAAGCTTGGGTGCCAGAATAATCAAATTCGCATGCTTGTCCTATAACAATTGGTCCTGAACCTAGAATAAGTATTTTTTTAAGATCACCTCTTTGAGGCATAATTAAAAACCTTTATTTATTTTATGCTACTTATAAATTATCAGATGTTAATCAAGTTACTTGAAAAGCAACATTTGTTTCTATAGTATTGAAAGAAAATTAATTTTTTATGAGCGAACTTCAGCGACTTAAAAGTTTGTTGCCTCCAGAAAATGAAAGTTGGGTATTTGTTGAAGCTGCTGCTGCTATCGATCCACCTTTAATAACACTTGAGGAAATTGGTCGCGACGAAGTTGAAATACAAATAGATCTAGACGAATGGGATAACTTTGCAATTGACCATAGAAATTTATTATTTTGGCACGAGGTAGGGAAAATTCAAAATGACACAATTCCTAGAGATGGATGGGAAATGGCTGCTCTTGCTATAGGACTTGGAGGAGCAATAGGGGAATTGTGGGTACAAGATGGGCTTTTATTATTACTTGCTCTTGGTTTATCGAGTTTTGCAGGATATAGATTATATTTAAAAAATAATTCCGAAAAAAAACTTCAAGATGCTATTTTTGCGGACGAAAGAGCTATAGATCTTGCTTGTAGATTTGGGTATAGTATCCCAAATGCTTATAAAAGTCTTGGAGGAGCACTAAAGGAATTAATCGAGAAAACTAGAAAAAAGAAACGAAGAAGTTTTTTTGAGGACAGATTAGATGCCCTAAGAAAAAGTGCTGAAAAAGCTAGATCAGAATTATCTCAGCAAGAAGGTTCAGAGAAATCAGTCTCGAGCGAAAATGTATATGGACAATAAACGTTTGGTTTTAATGGCAGCTAAAGCTTGTGATGAAAAAAAGGCAAAAGATATAAAACTTATAAAAATTGACAAGGTATCTTTCATAAGTGAATGGATATTAATTGCAGAAGGATTATCTGATGTACAAGTTAGATCTATAACTAACTCAGTTGAGGGAGAGCTGAGAGAGAAGGCTAAAATTGAACCGATACGAAAAGAAGGTGTTAACGAGGCGAAATGGGCTTTACTTGATTATGGAGATTTAATTGTAAATATTTTTCAACCAGAAATAAGAAAATTTTATGACCTTGAATCATTCTGGAGTAATGGGGTTAATCTTACATTTCCATAATTTTCATTATATGAACGAATCTAAATGTCCAGTTCCTAGAGAGCAACAGCCTACAAATGAATTTATTGAATTATCAAAATCTATAATTTTTTCTTGGCCAAAAACAAAAAAAACATTAATCATCATATTGCTTAAATTTTGGGTTGTTGCTTTTGTTCTATTTCTAGTTATTTCTTCAGGAAGTATCTATTTCAAAACGTCCCTCTTAAAATATATTCTATTAAGTGTTTTTAGTAGCTTATCAATACCTCTCATAATTACTATCAGGTTATATCTTGGTTGGAGACATGTTTTTAAGAGATTGACATCTGAAAGAGTTGAGTATGAAGAATCCGGTTGGCATGACGGTCAGGTATGGCTAAAACCGTTAGTTTTAAAAGAAAAAGAATCACTTATTGCCTCAGTAGAGGTGAAGCCTATTTTAAAAAATTTAATTCAAACTATTTCAATTATTTCAATCTTAATTTTATCTGGCACTTTACTCTTTCAATATAACAATTTCTAGATGAGTTTAAACTTCAAAAACCTATATACATCAAACAATCCTCCCTTACAAGCCACCTTAATGAGAGGTTCAAATATTGAATCTATCCATAAAATTCATGCTGTCATTAGTGATAAAAAAGGGAGGGTTTTAATGTGTGCAGGCAATCCAGAATATAAAAGTTTCATAAGGTCAGCATTAAAGCCTTTTCAGGCAATACCATTTGTTAGCAGTGGAGCAGCAGCAAAAATCAATAATGATTCAAAATCAATTGCATTAGCATGTGGTTCACATAGTGGATCAAAACTTCATTCAAGAGAAGCCTTCAAAATTTTATGGGAATATGACATCGACATTAATAATCTAAAATGTCCAAAAACAAAGACAAGTCCTTTAGAACATAATTGCTCAGGTAAACACGCTGCTTTTCTAGCTACGTGTAAAAAAATGAATTGGCCACTAGATAGTTACTTAAAGGGAGATCATCCACTTCAAATTGAAATATTCAGAATTGTTTCTGAATTACTTGAAATTCCTAGATCTGAAATAAACGCAGAACGTGATGATTGTGGTGCTCCAACTCTTTACTTAAAACTAATAGAAATGTCCAAGTTATATTCTCTTCTTAGTAGTTCTGAAAATGCTGAATTAGAGCAAATTAGTAGAGCTATGACTACTAATCCAATAATGATAAGTGACAACAATAAATTTGATACTGAAATAATCAAGGGTTCTCATGGACAAGTCATAGGTAAAGGTGGTGCTGAGGGAATACAGTGCTTATGTAAGGTAAATGAAGGGATAGGACTTGCCTTGAAAGTAGAAGACGGTTCAAAAAGAGCTAAGCAAGCTGTGAGTCTTCACTTATTAAAACAGTTAGAGTGGATTTCTGATTTAAGAATTCAAGACATTGAAGAAAAGGTGTTTAATTTTTCTGAAGGAGTTCGAATTGAAGTTGAAGGTCAATTAAAATTCCAAGAATCCTAAATAATTAGAAAAAATAACACTTTCAGATGTATGCTATGTATATGACGCGGGGTAGAGCAGTCTGGTAGCTCGTCGGGCTCATAACCCGAAGGTCGGAAGTTCAAATCTCCCCCCCGCCACCATTTATAAGCAGCTTTAAGGCTGCTTTTTTAGTTTTTGCAGTAAATTTGCAGCAATCAATACAGAATTTATAAACTGAAAATTTTTATATCATATTGAAAGAAGCTTATTGGTAAATATTAGAGATCCTTTTGCATGGAGAATTTCAAATCAACTCTCACAAATAAACCAATTATGATAAAGAATATTCCAATGTAAGAATTTAAAGTCAGTTCCAAATTATTTAATACAGTTTCTTTTGAAATTTTAACTCATAAATCATTTCTAATAAATAGTTCAAAAAAAAGAATTTAAAAAAATCATATTATTCCTTTTTTTATTAACTAAGTATCTTATTTAAAGTATATTGACATTTATAAATTAAGAAATACATGCAGAACTTACTACAGCGTGATCTAGGTTCAATCTTGCTCTCGATAGCTGTTATTTTAGGGTGGCTAGGGTTGTTCTTTGTCTTCTTAAGAATATTAACAGTTACAATAAAGAGAATCCTTGAAGCGATTTTCAAAGAATCTTAATAATTTAGATTAATCAATAGTACGTAAAGAGCCACATAATTCGTCTATCAATAAGTATAATGACCTAAAAATGTCAATTTTAGATAAAACTAAAATAGGAAATTCTGTTCAAGTCAATTTAGAGCTATCAAAGGATAGGCTTACCAAAGATATTATTGAAGCTATAAGTGTTTCTTCAGTGGGAAAGATAAGTGATTTTAGAATAACTGATGGTAAAGGTATAGGAGTCGTTTTGCAATTATCTAATGGAAAAGAACAATGGTTTTTTGAAGATGAAATTGATCTTCTCGACGAAAATGGTGATGTAATAAAAAAAATTAATGAAAAAATAGAAAACAATAATTTTATATTCAATATTTTAAAAGACTTAAATTATGAAAATAAAAATAAGGTTAATGAATTATTAAATCCATTAAACTTTTTTCTATGGTTAGTTGTATCGTTTAAAGATATTTTTTAAATCATAAATTTTTTATTCTAAGATGGTGAGGATTTAAAAATTCAAATAAAAACAAAAAAATATTTTCAAAATTGAAATGGATAAAAATATTATCGATGTAAAAAATTTGTCCAAGTCATTTAATATCTCTTCTAAAGAACCAGGAATCAAAGGTACAATTAAACATTTTTTCAATAGACGAACACAAAGTTTAAAAGTTATAAAAGATATAAGTTTTGAAATTAAAGAGGGAGAAATAGTAGGTTTTCTAGGTGCTAATGGAGCTGGGAAAACAACAATTTTAAAAATGCTCTGTGGCTTAATTTATCCAAGTCAAGGTTCAATTTTAGTTTCAGGATACTTACCCTTCAGAAGAAAAGAAAATTTCCTAAAAAATATAACCTTAATAATGGGTCAAAAACAACAACTTATTTGGGATCTTCCACCAATAGAGTCATTTTATTTGAATGCATCAATATATGACTTAGATAAGTTCGAAGCAAAAAAAAGAATAAAAAAATTATCAGACATGCTTGAAATTGGTGAAGAGCTTTTCATTCCTGTTAGAAAATTATCACTGGGTCAGCGTATGAAGTCAGAATTACTAGCAGCATTGATACATGAACCAAATATTCTATTTTTAGACGAGCCAACACTTGGTTTAGATATCAATGCACAAAGGAATTTAAGAAAATTCCTTCAAAAATATAATGAGGAAACTAATGCAACGATTTGTTTAACGAGTCATTACATGAAAGACATTACATCTTTATGCAAGAGGGTTATATGTGTTCATAATGGATCCATCTCTTATGATGGAAAACTTGATCTATTATTAAAAAAATTATCTCCTGTCAAAGAAATATTAATAGTTTGCAGCTCAGAAGAAGATGCAAATAAATTAGAAAATTCAGGATTTAATGTTAAAAATAAAGCAAAGAATGAAATCACAATAATAATTGACAATAACTCAATTACATCTTCATTGAAAACAATCCTAAATAATTTTGATATTGAAGACCTTTATATAAATGAACCCCCCATAGATGAAATTATTGGGAAAATATTAATTAAAAAAAATTATGATATCTAGCTTGATTAACAGAAAAATTTTCACTTTATTAAAAGTGCAATATTCAAACATGCTGGAATACAGGGTAGAGATCGCATTATGGGCGATTTCAGGGATTATTCCCTTTTTTATGTTAAATATATGGACAAATAATAACCTTAATGAATCCATAAACATAAGTAATATTATGCTTTCGAGGTATTTTTTGTGTGCATTTTTTGTAAGGCAGTTTTCAGTAGTTTGGGTAGTATTTAGCTTTGAAGAAGATACTCTTATGGGGAAAGTATCTCCTTATTTAATTCAACCTTTAAATCCATTTTTTAGGTATTTTGCACAACATCTAGCGGAACAAATAACAAGATTTCCTTTCGCTTTGATAATATCATTTTTCTTTTTTATATTTAATCGAGAAAGCATATGGATCCCAAGTTTAAGTATTTTTTTATTATCTATAATATCGACTTTCTTATCTTTCTTGATTCAATTTTTAATTCAATCAATAATTGCATGTCTATGTTTCTGGACGGAAAAAGCATCATCAATTGAAAGATTGTTATTTATCCCTACATTATTTCTCTCAGGTCTTTTAGCACCAGTTGCTTCCTTTCCAGAATATGTGAAATCCTGGATTTATTTAACCCCTTTTCCTTATCTAATTGACTTCCCTGCAAACTTACTATCAGGAAATGCGACAAATATTATTGGAGGATTTAGTATGCAAATATTATGGATTCTTTTTCTTTTACCATTATTTAGAAAAATATGGTCGTCAGGAACCAAAAAATATACCGCCATGGGATCATGAAAACAAGAAAATATTTAAAAGTTTACAGAAAATTTTTACATACTTCTCTAGCTTCTGAATTGGAGTATAAAACGAATATATTAATTGATTTAGTTACTGCAATTTTAAGTTTAATAGGGAGTATTTTTTTATTATCAATTTTCTTTCAAAACAATAACAGTATTGGAGGCTGGGAATTTGAACAGGCACTAATAATTCAAGGTATTTATACAATATTAAATGGGATAACCAATACATGGTTCAACCCTAATCTTACAGAAATAGTTAAACACATAAGAGAAGGAACCTTAGATTTTGTACTTTTAAAACCTATTGATAGTCAATTTTTTATTTCCTTAAAAAAATTAACTCCTTCTGGCTTTTTAGAAATAATGCTTGGATTTTTCTTATTGTTATACTGCATCAAAATAAATCAAATAAATTTCAATTTAAGTTTTCTGATTTTATCTTTGATTACCATAATATGTTCAATTTGTATTTTATATAGCTTATGGTTTTTTATTTCTACAACAACTATTTGGTTTGTGAAGACGTGGAACGCAACAGAAGTATTAAGATCATTCCTTTATATTGGAAGATTTCCTTTGAATTCATTTTCATTTACTCTTAGAATTTTTTTTAGTGTATTTGTTCCTATTGCATTTATAACCACAATACCTTCTGAGGTTTTCCTAGGTATTTCTGAAATATGGAAAATATTGCTCGAAGTTTTTGTTGCTATGGTATTTCTTTTTACTTCTAGAAAGTTTTGGTTATTTGCATTAAGATTCTATTCTTCAGCCTCTAGCTAAATTTTATTTAACGAACTCCTTACAAAATTCCCAAATTCTTTGTTTACTTTTCAGATTAGAAAGCCTTGCAAGTTTCTTGAAATTAGATTTTGTTTTTTCAACAGATAAAAGTTTACAGTTGTAGTCAATTAGATAATGTCTTGAAATTATTCTTAATTTAAATGAAGCATCACATAAGATAATAATTAAAACAAGTGCTGAAATAGTCCTCAAAGCAAGTGAAAATTTCTCTAAATAATTTTTATTTTCCGTTTTTAATTCAAACTTCATTATTTAACTATATGCTGAGGGCACTTAATTGCAGCAATTGCCACAGCTGTAACTTTAAAATTTTCTGATTTCTCAATGACCTTTTTAACTTCTAATGGTCCATATTTATTACTTGCATCACTGTATGAAAGAAGTAAAGATTTATAATTATCATGACCTACATCTCTATATTTACAGAAATTATCTCCAACATAGTTTAGAAGGGTTAGTAATGTTAATTCAATCATTTATGCTTTTTAATCAACAAAGTTCTTACGAATAATACAATGCATGTCCTCTATAACAAGTTTAATTACTAAAAAATACTTTAAATCATGAAATATGATAATTATTAGCAAATTTTAAATTTAAAAAATCATTTCAATATCACAAGAGACACATAGGTGAAAATTATTAAAACACTATCTGTAGTGTAACTCGATCAATCATAAAGCACTATAGATAGGGGGTTGCAATTTTTGAGAAATTGGTTTAAAAATAAGGTTCCCCATCACCCGGCCTTACATTTGTAAGGCCTTTTTTTTTTCTTTTATAAATAAGGATAAAAATTAAAGTATTTATATGCAATAATTATTTTTTAAAGCTAGGATTTTCAAAATAACATAATTAGATATATTTTTTTTTAAGAAACGTACGAAGATGTACATAGAATAGTTCCTTACTTTTTAATCATAGTTTGATAAAAAACTGTTATTATTAACTAAATGTCAAGAATATTATGCATAGACAAGATGCAATTTACCTTGATCAACTATGTCCCAAGATAAGCAATAAAACTTGGAGAGAATCACTTAATAAACTTACAAAATATAAATGCATTTACTGCGGCAAACCCTCAGAATCACTTGATCATCTTCAACCAATGTCAAAAGGTGGTACAAATAGTACAAGTAATTGCGTACCATGTTGTTTGTCTTGCAATGGTAATAAGTCAGATTCAGAAGTTCTTAATTGGTATAGAAAACAAAATTTTTATGATCCTAGGAGGGCTATGGCAATTCGCGCATGGTTTAATGATGATTTAAGATTAGCTTCCGTTCTATTAAAAAACTTAAATTGAATAAAGGAATTGTAAATTTGTTTAGATTCAGAAAATTTCTTTATCAGGGTTAAATATAGTTTCCTAAATGAACAGATTATCTTATTTAAATTATTTTTTCTTCGAAAGACATTTTACTGTTCTTGAAAATTGCAATATTAGAGTAGTCTTCTCTCCACAATATTGGCGAATCTATAACCTTTCTCTCGGGTGATTTTACTGAAAAAATCAAGCCAAATACAAAAAGAACTGTAATCAAGATTATAGTTACTACTAATTTGTCTGAGATATTATTCATATACCTTAATCTATCTAGAGAAATTTATGTCAGGAGTTGTTTTTTCATAAATTTCAAGAAAATAAGATTTAAAATAATTAACTCCCTCCTTTCCAATTAGTCCAAATGACCATCCACAATCATTTACTACCTGTAATGAAATTTGATTTGCCAGATCATCTTTCTCAATCCATTTTTTTTGGGGATTGTAAGAAAAAGATATAATATTTTCAGTTTTAACTATTGCCGATTTCATTGCTTCATCTTTAGAAAACCCATTTTGAATAGATTTACAATATTTTCTCGAAAAATTATTAGAGATCCTATTTTGGAGCAAACTCACACTAGGATCTGAAGTATCAAACGCTAAACCTATTGACGGAAAAAATAAATGATTTATAAAGATAAATAAACCCAAAAGGAACTTTAACAATACTTATTAAGATAATATTTATAAATATCATAATAGTTTTTTTTTAGTATTTTCAATTAAATCGTGTAGTTTTTAGAAA
This sequence comes from Prochlorococcus marinus CUG1417, assembly GCF_017695975.1. Lineage (NCBI taxonomy): Bacteria > Bacillati > Cyanobacteriota > Cyanophyceae > Synechococcales > Prochlorococcaceae > Prochlorococcus > Prochlorococcus marinus. The sequence goes on from NZ_JAAORN010000001.1 coordinate 911,932, forward strand.
CAAAATTAAATTTCAATTTATTAAATTATAAAAGTAATGAGATAAGTTCAGCAATAATAGTTTGAGGTTTATTCGACTACTAAATATGTACGAACCATTAATGACATTGCTATTCTTTCCTGACTGGACAAATGGATTACCTTCAGACTTTTTAATACTTCATTTTTTTGTAGGAGCTGTGATTTTTCCATTCAACATGATTCATGCTAAAGCAAGAAAAATTGACAGTCAGAATCCTCAGGAAGCAGCTAATGGATATAAGAATTCAGACAATACCACTTTCTTTGGTTACGAAGAAATCAATTAAATTTGACTGAAAGTTTTTCAAGGAAGTTCTGAATTGATGATAATTTCCCTTAATACAGCTTTAGATCTCAAAATTTTCAGTCCTAGTGAACCCATAGGTATATTGATACTTTTTTTAGGATTAATATTTACTGGTATGATTTTCTACATTATTTATGCTGTAAGCACTAATAAAGAATCTCTAGAAGATAAAAAAATAAGAACAAAAAAAGAATCTTTGCAAAAAGAGAAAATCGGAAAATTGTTTCCTAAGAAAAAATAAATTTAATTGTTTTATTACTACTAAGAAATCTATTTATATTATTTATTATCAAATCTGTAGGATCCAAAAACATTAGTTTTAGCTCGTCTAAATTAAACATCTTCATAAAGCCTAATCTTAACATCTCAATTATTTATAAGAGTATTTAATTATTTTTTATGAAGCAAAAATATTTTCATATCTAGAAATAAATGTTAAAAATGAAGAAATGATTTTATATTTTGGAGAATTTAGCTCAATATCTATACCTTGCTAGTGGTTTAAATAATGGAGAAGGGTTTTGGATTGTGGGAATAAAAAATTGCGATGAAATGATTCTTGAGGATAAAAATCTTTTAGATTGCCATAGAAAAGAATTAATTGGAAATGAATCAGCTAAAGATATTCTTTTAGCAATTAACTTAAACATAAATAATTTATTAAATGAACTAAAGGACAAAAATTTTTTAATTAAAAAACCTAAAATGGGAATCTCATTTGATATACCTTTAGAAATATTGGAAAATATTTTTGATTTTTGGTTAGATATTTATAAAAATCAAGAGGCATGGGAAGCTTGTCTAGGTCTTCTTAAAGTTAGAAAAAGGATTTCCCTCACAAGCCTAATTGAAAGCCAGAGTTTGAAGGGTAACTCTAAAAAATGGGCTATAAAAATTGAAACTTTACATAGTTATGTACCTTCTTCACTTGGGATTGAGAAATTAAATGAGCCCATGTGGGAATGATTTTATCTTTAAATACTCAAAATATTTACTTAGTAGAATATTTAAGTAAAAATAATATTACCTAATAATTTAAAAATGAACAAGCCATATTCCTTTAGTATTGATCAAATGAACGGGATTGTCGAGGATACATATTCCAAGATAATAAATGAATGTGAAAATTTAAAGAAAAATACTAATTGTCCAAATGAACAGGTTGTAGCACTTTTAAGTGTAATTGCATCAAATTATGCAACTACAACAGAAAAAAAAGGAAATTAAGATGACAATTTATTTTACGTGGAGCGAATTTGATAAAAGTGTAGAACAAATAGCTAATGAATGTAGGTTTAAAGAGTTTTCAGGAATATATGGAGTTCCTCGTGGTGGATTATGTCTTGCAGTAGCACTAAGCCATAAATTAAAAATTGAATTAATATTAAAACCAAAAAAAAATTCACTAATAGTAGATGATGTTTATGAAACCGGTAATACATTAAAGTCCTTCAAGAATATTGAAGGAGCAATGTTTTTTGTACTATTTAGTAAAATCAAACCTATATGGTGGAATACAGTTCATATTTCAAAAAAAAGCCAATGGATTGTTTTTCCCTGGGAAAATACTTTAAATTCAAAAAGTGACCGCGAAGAGTACATCAAAAAAAGAGGTTTAATTTGAAAAAGAAATTATATTTGGCTAATCCATATGGATTTTCAAAACAAACTAAAACCCTCTTAAATGAATTTATTGAAATCTTTAATGATTTAAATGTAGAAGTATTTGAACCTTTTGAGAGAGCAAAACCATTAATAAAACATGAAAGTGACTGGGCATATCAGGTTGCAAGAAGTAATTTTCAAGATTTAAAAGAATGTGATTGTATTTTTGCGATTGTTAATGGAAATCCACCAGATGAAGGGGTAATGATTGAATTAGGTATCGCAATTGCTTTAAAAAAGGAAATCTTTTTATTCAGGGATGATTTTAGAAATTGTGCTGATAGCAATCAATACCCATTAAACCTAATGTTATTTCTTGGACTGCCTAAAGATAATTGGGAAAAATATTATTTTGAATCATTACAAGATATAAAAAGTAATAAAAAAAGATTTGTGGACTGGGCTGAAAATTAGCAAAGTAAACAATCACTCCACAAGTAGAAATTTTAATTTTAAATATATCTGTTAAAGTGCTAGAATAAAATTTATTTAGAAAATTTTGACACAAGTTACAGTAGGTGAGAACGAGGGAATTGAATCTGCCCTTAGAAGATTTAAGAGACAAGTATCTAAATCTGGAATCTTTGCAGATTTAAAAAGACTTAGGCATCATGAAACCCCTATTGAAAAATACAAAAGGAAGTTGCAACAGAGAAGAAAAGCAAGAAGAAGATAATCTGCTACAACTTTTAAATTTTTTATAAATCTTTAATATTATTAGTTTTTAGAGACGTTTATAAATAAAAAATTTAACTATTTTAGTTTTTTTAGCTTCTTAACAAGATTTATTCCTACTCCTGACACAGCGAGAAGTTCTTTCTCATCAGCAGCGATAACAGCCTTAGTAGTTTTAAATCCAGCCTCATACAAAGCTTTTGCGGATTTTGCTCCAACACCTGGAAGTGTGGTTAAAGTTTCAATATTTTTCTTAGAATTAACCGTCTTGGTTTTTGTCTTGGTTTTGGTTTTGGTTTTTGAAGATTTTGCAGACTTAGCTGCTTTTTTTTCTTTCTTTAAAGGAGTTTCAGTTGTTACTGCACTTTTAAATAGAATTGATTTTAGTTTGCTTAGAAATTTAGAAATCATTGCAATATATAAGTAATAAAATTAGCTCTTCAATTTAATATATTTAATATATTATCAAATTCTAGGGGATTTAATAATAAAACAATAGCTAATTAAATAGAGGTAATTTATTTACAATTATATAAAGACACAGATTTAATATTTATGCAAGCTTACAAGCAATTGCAGGGTGTTATAAATTTGTCTAATTAAGTATAAAAAAAATGTACATACAAAAATTAAAAGTATTTATTATTAGTAAAGTTAAAATCTTAATAAAGAGCAGATCATAAAAATGAAGCTTATCTTCATAAGTGGACCTTCTGGAAGCGGTAAAACAACTTTATCTAATCAAATAATAAAAAATAATAAAAATGGTATTGTTTTAAGTACCGACAACTACTACAAAACTGGGTTTATAAGTAAATTACTATCAAAATTTGTGGAAAGTTATTTTGATAGGAGTATTAGTTTTAATAAAAAACTATTCAAAAAAGATTTTGATTTTATTTATAAGAATGGAGTTTCAATTCGGGATCGTTATTATAATTTCGAAAAGAAAACCATTCAAATTATTTCAAACGAAACAAATAATATTAGTTTTTTAATTATTGAAGGTATTTTTGCCAAAGAATTATCAAGCATTTTAAATATTAAAGATTATTATTTTTTAGAAATAAAAACTAAAAAAAATGAGTGCATGAAGAGAGTTGTCCAAAGGGATATAAAAGAAAGGGGGAAAAATAAAAAACAAGCTGAAAATGATTTCTTAAAATCCTGGGACATTTACTACGAAAAATGGGAACCCAATAGCACAAAAAATAATACAAATAGATTCATTATTGAAAAAAACTCTGATGTAGATAACATTATGAAAAAATTATTTAATTAAATCATTAATTTTTTTTTCTAATATTAAAGCACTTAATATTGAGCCTTCAATCCTGCCAAATCCATCTCCTTCAAACCAGTCTCCGCAAAATCCAATTCTATATTTTCTACTAACTTGTAAAGATAATGGAACGGCAATGCCGGAAGGTTGAGAAGCTCTCCATTTCATAATAGAAATTTTTTCATCAAAAGTTAATTTATTTACTTCAGAATTATCTTCAAAGAGTTTATTGAAATTTGCAATTATTTTTTGTTTAAAAATTTCTTCATCTTTTGCATTTAAATAAGAATCAATGAACTCCTTATTTTTTGAATGTATTACGATACCTAATTTATTATTATCTTGTTGCTGAAAAATAATTCTTTCAAATCTAAATCTTTTTTCTAAATTTTTTTTTAAATAAAAATACCTTTGTTTCTTAGAATAAAAATCTTTATAACTATAATTTTCATTTGTATAAATTAAAAAAGTTAACCTAGGAATAAATGTTTGTTCTTCTAAGAAATTTAATAGTAAATCTATTTTTTTATCATAATTTAAAGGAATAGCTTTTCTTAATGGAATTTGATTTATGTTTAATATTTTCAATGACCTTTTATGTAATAACAAATTAGTTGAACAAATAAGATATTTAGATTTAAATTTATCTCCATTTTTTGATGTAAGTACCCATTCATTATGATTAAACTTCAAATCAACTATTAAAGTTTCAAAGTAAAAATCAATTTTGTCCTTTAAATCATTAGATTCAATTATATTTTGCGATAATTGACTCATAGAACCCAATGATAGATAATTAACACCGCAAGAAAATTCTGACTTTTTTTTTCTTTCTAAAATAGAATCTTCATTTAAAAAAAATGTATCAGAGTCGTCAATTTTAATAAATTTATTTTCCAATAATTCATCAATATAACTTTTTAATAGAAGATTATTTTTACTGTTAGATATATTAAAATTTGGAGCCCCATGGTTTAGTTTCCATCCTTTAAATCTTTTGCTTATTCTTGTACTTGATCTCCCTCCAAGTCCGCGACCAATTTCAACTAATGCAATTTTTTTTTTACTATTATTTTTCAGATACTTCGAAGCAAAGACACACGCAGATATTCCTCCACCTATTATTACTAAGTCATATTTTAAATCAATTTGCATAATTAACTATTCACAGAAATTATCCTTCATTTTCTAAAAATCTATAAACAGAATCAAGTTTCTCTGATGATGAAAAATCAGATTCAATTACAGGTGTAATATTATTTTTCTTATAAAAACTAACTAAATCGTTTGTGAAATCAAAAAAATTATCCAAGGCATATAAATACTTTTCAGATATATATACCTCTTTCCAAGGACGAAATTTAAACCGTGCTATAAATTGTTTAGAAGGAATAAATAAACTTCCAAATAAATTTATTTTTTCTTCTTTTGCTACTTTTTTAAGATAAGTCACCTCATTCTGAAGAACTTTAATATCTGTACCATATTGAAACCAAATTGAATTTATTAATCCAGTCGAAATTTTCCTTTCCAACCTTTCTCTTTCTGAAGAAATATTATAATATTTTTGCAAATATGGATTGTAAGCTATACCTAATTTAACTTTTAAATTTTTTTCTTTTTTTAAATAAGCTAATACATCAACTGAGTTAAAATTTTTTTTCTTATTTGATCCCGACACAAGAAGAATTTCATGCTTTTTATTAGTCTTAGAACTTTTAACAAAATCTAAAAAATCCTGATACGATTTTTCTTTATTTTTTGAATATTGATGATAAAGACTATAGTGATAAGTAACATTAAATTCATTATAATTTTTAGATATATATTTAATAGTTGAATTAAATAAATCCTTCTTTATAAGTCCTTTACATGGAATATTGATATTTTTTATATTATTTAATTTGCAGAAATTAAGTTTATTGTCTAACTGAGAAATATTTTTAAATGACAATTCAAATCTTATATTACTATTCATTATTTAGTAGTCATATTTAATCAATCAATATATTAACGAAAACACGCATCTGCTACGATTCTTATTTTAGAAGTTGTCTTTTTTTTCTTTCCCTTTAGCAAATAACTGGGGGAAATCTCTAATGCAGCTTTTAAAGAAATTTTATCTTCTGCTGATTTTACAATAATTCGATTAAAACATTTCCAATTTTTTGGTATTACTAAACCAGGCCATGATAAATAAAGACCTAAAAAAATCCCGAAAAATAAAAATAAAAAAAATCTCATAACAAATAATATTTTTAATTTTACTAATTAAAATAAAAAAAATAGCAAAAATGTATTGGAAAATAATTTATAAATTATTTCCTTTCTTCTTATCGCAGATATTTAATCCATGTAAGATTTTCATGAACACGAGAGGTTAGAATAAAAAAAAGTATTATTTTAGAATATGGCTAGCCAAGATTATCTAATTGCAATAGCTTTAATAGAGCAAAACCTAGTAAGAGCAATGCCTCTTGGAGGTAAAGAAATTAAAGATAATTTAGATGAATCAGAAAATTTCAAGAAACTTGGAGAAGAGGTAATTTTAAATCTCTTAATGAGAGTGTTTCAAAGAAGTGATGAAGGTTCTTTAAAAAGGGCTTCTGAAGAAAAAGGTTTGCTCCTTGTTCATATGCATCCTAAAAGAATGCAGAAAGAGCTTCCATTCATTAAATCTGAATGGATAAGAGATGGAGATACACAACAGTTTCTTAAATACCTTGGTAATCTCTCAAAAGAGGTATGGACTGCATCTTTCGTAAAATACAAAGGGATTGAATTTACTTCTATTTCGAAGAATGATGAGATCTAAAATAAATTAAAAATATTTTTTTCAAAGAATTTCTTTCTTTATAATATTATTTTCCCTTGTAACTCTAAAGCAGTTTCTACCATTACCAAAATCTACTGAAGAATATTCACTATTATTTTTGATGTGCAAGGCACAATTGCCCTCAATACATATACAAGATTCAATAATTTCTCTCTGAATAAGATCATTTACGTATGGTTCCCTTTCTTTTTCTTCATCGAAATGCGGACAAGCAATGCCTTTAACTATTCCTAAACAATCAATTATGGCTAATTCTTCGGCATAAGAATCGGTTATACCTTTATCAAACCAACAAATAGCCCCAGCACTTACACCACTCATCACAATTCCTTTTTCATAAGCATTTCGCAAAATTTCATGCAAATTCCATTCTTTCCAGACAGCTAACATACTTTTTGTATTTCCTCCGCCAACATAAATGATGTCTTGCGTTAAAACTTTATCTTCTAAGTTTTCTGTTCTAGAGAAGAAATCAATATGGCTTGTTATACAATCAAGTTTAGAAAATGCTCTATAAAAATTTAGTTTGTACAAACTACTATCCCCAGATGCTGTTGGAATAAAGCAAATTTTAGGTCTTTTTTTATTACTTAAAGAAACTAAATATTTTTCAATTTCAAGAGAGCCTAATGAACGTCCAAACCCTCCTCCCCCAATTGCGACTATATTTTTACTAAGCATATTAAATAATAAATTTGTATATGAATTTAAGACAAATTACCATTAAAGATCAACTTGAATTAAAGAAAGTCTATTTTGATTCAATTCAATCCTTAGATGAAAAAATTTATTGTCAAGAAAAAAAAAGAGCCTGGTCAAGCCAAGCTTGGAATAACCCAAATTTTGATAAGTCAATAATTAAAGGAAAAGGATGGCTTATAAGTAAAAAAGGAATTGTTATTGCTTTTGCCACAAGATATCCCACAGATAAAATTGCGCTATTTTACTGTAAAGGTAAATTTCAGAGAAAAGGCTACGGCTCAAAGTTACTTCATAAATTAGAAGATGAAGCAAAGAAAGAAGGTTTAGACTCTATTTATACTGAAGCAAGCTTAATAAGTTATAAATTATTTCTTAAAAATGAATGGGAAATTATACGTAAAGAAAAAGTTATTATAAATAACATTTTTTTTGAAAGATATAAAATGACTAAAACTATAAAATCAATTAATAATGTCTAGCAAAAAAAAGAGCTTAATCTTAATTCAAAGAGTTGTAATTTGGACGTTGTACTTTTTTTCAGGATTTATACTTTATTCAAAAAATGGTATTCTGCCCTCTTTTTTAATTACTTTTTCAAGAATTATTTACCCATTATCTGTTTTCTGGCTGCAAATAAGAATAAAAAAAAGAACCAATTTTTTGCCTATTAATTCAAACATGACAACTTCGCAGCTATGGTTCAATTTATTACCCGTAATTGCATCTCTGTTAACCGTAATTTTTTCTTTAACTAATTCTTTTTTCTACATTCTAGGAAAATTAATTAATTCTTAAATTAAATAAACTATATATCTCTTTTTTGCATAATAAATTTCTCTCATAAAAAACATAATGTAAAGAAATTTGCCTTTTAAATATATTTGTTTAAATTTTAAATAGTGATCAATACATTCATGAAAAATATTTCATTAAAGGGAAATATTAATTTTGACAAAAAGAAAGACATAAATGATTATGAATTATTCTCCTTAAAAATCACAGATAGTTTATATAAAAAAGATATTGGAAAATTTCTTGAGACCCTTTCCTCTCACTTTATTTAGAAAAATATTTTTTTTCTAATCTTCAAATTCAAACAGTACTATATAATAAATAAAATTTTGAGCGATAATAAGTTAAATCCTAAGAATACTCCAATGCAATTATTTCTTGCTGACTGCCAATTTCCAGATATTGAAAATCAAGTAAAAGCTTATCAATTATTTGTGGAGGCATGGGAAAACGGTGAAATCGCTAAATCAGATAAAACAGACAAATTTGAGATGTTATTTAGAGTGCATGCCCCAGGGGAAGGTAGGGTGGTTTGTTTATGTAAGGCACATAGTGATAAAGAAATTTTTGCGCATTTTGCACCATGGAGAGCTAAATTTGGCATCCATATGGAATTTACACCTGTAATAAGTTGTCAAAATATTGTTGATTACCATAAAGATTTATTTAAAACTTTAATGTAATTACCTTAGATCTCAAATTTATCGTGAATAAACTTTTTCCCAATCTTCTTTCTAAAAGAAATAGCAATTTAGTATCTTCTAAAAAAAGCCCCAAAGAAGAAGAAAATGTTAAATCTAAACCATTAATAATATTTGGTTTTGTCCTTTCATTAACATCGATATTTTTACTTTTATTCACCATTAATAATAAATTTGGATGATATTTGAGTAATTAGAACTATTACATGGGAACATATTTGTTCTATTATTAATTTAATTAATTTAAAAATAACTAACTATATGGCATTTAATGAAGGGGGAATGGCATCAGGCCTTCTTATCATTGCAGTATCAATAGTTTTTGCTGCAGGTTTTGGATTTATAGTCTTGCATTTTGTCCCTGGAACTCCATTTTAGGTTATCCAACTTAATTAAATTTACAAAACATCTTAAACATCAACAGTTTCTAAATCCTGCATTTTATTATCATCAATATTAGATTTCTTTAATCTATATGCATAAATTAAAGATCCTAGAGCTATGGTACTAGATGCAAAAATTCCTGATATGAGTATCAAAGCGAAAAGACCCCCTATTAGTCCCCCTTTTAATCTAAGCAAATTTGATTTAATTAAAAGTATTAATAAAAAAACGATAGTGCCTTTTAGAGAAGTAATCTTCAAAAAAGTAAATGGATAAAAAGGATTCAACAACATTTCTTGTCAGAATATAAATTAATCAGATTCTAAAAATAAATATTGAAAACCGCATAAAAAAAGACTCAAATGAGTCTTTTAAAAATCCATATTAAATTAAATTTAATAAATTAAGCATCGGGGTCAAAATTCTTTAGGTTTGGACCAGCAACAAGACCAACAAGACCAAAAAGGACTAAAGAACCAATTCCAAAGCCTGCTGCCCAAGGATTGAAACCACCTAAGGCAAAGGAAGCTAATAAATTCATGATTGTAAAACATAATATCTCCGAGTAAGCATACAGATTTTTATGAAAAATATACCTATATTGAGACATTTCTTTGTAATTATGAGAATCTTTTTGCTATCCCTTTAATAAAAATCCCCAAAAATTTTTATTTTTTGTTTTATTATCAAAGCAACACTACTTTGTTGGCGTACTTTAAGACAATTAAAACTTTTTTGTAATGACTTCCAACTATACATTTATTTTTGATGGAGAATGCCCATTCTGCAACCATTTTGCTGAGCTCCTAGAAATCAAAAGCAAGATAACTAATATTAAAATTCTCGATGGCCGCAAAAATTTAACTTTAATTAAATCCCTCTTAGATAAAGGTTATGACCTAGATAAAGGAGCTATTCTTTTAAAAGATGAAGATATCTTTCATGGAGCAGATGCAATAAATACTATTTGCAAACAGATAAATAATCCTTCGAGTAGTTTACTTTTGTTACTTTCTAGAGTCTTCAAATCATCTAAACGAACAAACCTGATTTTTCCTTTACTAGTGAGAGCTAGAAGATTTGCATTGATATCAAAAGGTATATCAATATCTCTAGTGTAAAAATAAAAACTTTCTAAATATTAAATAACATATTTATAAGCTTCTGTATCAATAAATGATAATTGATTATTTCTTAGCTAGAACTAAGGTATAACAACAAGTATTAAATGATAGAAAACTTCAATCCATTTATTTCATTGGGCGGCGATAACCAAAAAGTTAATCATATGGCTGAAGCGGCACTTGAAATGAATTTAACTTGCAATGACTTAAAGAAAGATTTAAATTTAACTGATGGTGATGTAGTGGATATGTTGCAACTAGTCATGGATAGGTTTAAAAATAGTAATTAAGTAAATATCGTAATTAGTTAATCACTATATATCTATTATTTTTTAATGAAAACAGTACAAATTGAGTTTTCAAAATATGAATTAGTTAACTTTTTATGGCCTGAATTAATAGAAGACTACGGATTTGATAAAGCAAGAAAAATAGTTTCTCAAGCTATTGACTTACAAAAAATGAATGGGACTAAAAATAGCACCATGCCAATCATATTTTCAGGAACAGGAGGATTAGCTCTGATACCAATACAAATGCTTGAAAAAGAAAACTTTGAGATTAGTTATAAAGATAATCAAGTTTTAATATTTAATCTAAAAAGAAAGTCATTTCAAATCTTAAATGAAGCAAACTAATCTAAATTAGTAATTTCTCGATAAAGCCAAAATTACCCTATAGTCTAATAAAACAATTAATTAATAATGACTTTTGAAGCTACCTACCTCGGTTCAAATGGTTGGCTTATAAAATTTAAAAAAACCAATTTAATTATTGATCCTTGGCTCAAAGGAGATTTAATATTTCCTCCAGGTGAGTGGTTTTTTAAAGGATCATTAGCAGAAGAAATTTCAATAGATAAAAAAATAGATATTATTTTGTTAACCCAAGGATTACCTGACCACTGTCATGTTCCAACATTAGAAATGTTCAGAAAGGATATTCCTATAATTTGCCCTAAAAGTGCTGTTGAAACATTAAAAAAAGTTGGTTTTAATTCAATTAAAGTGCTTAAGCCAGCTGAAAAGACAAATCATTTTAATTTAAGTTTTGAAGCCACTGCAGGGGCTCCAGTACCACAAATAGAAAACGGATATATTGTTAAAGATGATCAAGATAATGGGTTTTATATTGAACCACATGGATATCTTGATGAAAATTTAAACAAGCAAAATCTTGATGCAGTCATTACTCCTACAAAAAATTTAGAATTACCCCTAGTAGGTTCTTTTGTAAAAGGTGCTGATGTAATCCCTAAATTGATTAACAAATTTAATCCAAAATATATACTTTCAAGCACGATAGGCGGAGATGCAAAATATTCAGGTTTCTTAAATAATTTTATTTCGGTTCAGGATTATGAAGAGGAATTAAATTGTAATCTTGTAGATCTTAAGAGTATGCAATCTATTATGATTTAAATCGATCGAAAAAGATCTTTAATTAAATTATTTATGATGAAAGTAAATTTACTTTAAAAGGAGCTCAAAAAATTCATTCATTTTTTATTACCTCAATACTATTATTAGCTTTAAATAGTAACTATGTATGTGAAAATTCAAAGCTTAATATTGTGATGAGAAATAATATTAATGGTGACTTTTCCATAGTAGAAAAAATATCTGAGTTAAAGCCAGGAGCAATTATAAATATTAATTGGAATAAAAAAAAGCTTATGCTTCCATATTCTCTAAAAAAAGATTATATTTCCTTTACAGATAAAAAATGGGACTGGAGGTACCAATTTAATAAGGACGGATCACCTGATATTAATAATCCTTCTTTATATGAATTACTTCCCTCAGGAAAAGTTAAAGCACATTTCTGTCAATCAGAAGATAAAAGTTCTAACTTATAATTGCAAAATAAATATTCTAAATTTTTTAACATCTGAATTTCTTTGTAAAGATGAACAATCTAATAAATCAAAAAAGTATTTCAAGAAATGTAAAACTTAAAGATTACAAAGTTTTTGATTATGAAATTCCAGAAATCTTTTTGGACTTCGTTATTAAGAAAAATGCTGTAAATGTTACGACCAAAATAAAATTGGTAAAAAAGAATAAGAATTCAAGAAATCTAATTCTTGATGGTACTGATATATTAATAAAGAAAATATTTATAGATGACTCATTACTAGAAGATAAATACTACAAACAGCAAGAGAATAATTTAAAAATTAAAAATATCAATAAAGATAATTTTTTATTAAAAATAGAAGGAATTATTAAACCAAAGAAAAATACATCCCTTTTAGGAATGTATGAGAGTAATGGAATTATAACTACGCAATGTGAGGCAGAGGGATTCAGAAGAATAAGTTTTCACTCTGACAGGCCTGATATTCTAAGCAAATACACTGTGAGAATTGAGGCCGACAAGAATGATTATCCCGTTTTACTTTCAAATGGCAACATCGTAAAAGAAAATGATCTTACAAATAATCGACATGAAATAATTTGGGAAGACCCATATCCAAAACCCTCATATCTATTTGCATTGGTAGCGGGTAAGCTTAATTGTGTAAAAGATAATTTCATAACAAAATCGAATAAAAAAGTAAAACTAAATATTTATGTTGAGTATGGTGATGAAAAATATGTGCAACATGCAATAAGTTCCTTACAGAAATCCATGAGATGGGACGAAGATAAATATAACCTTGAATACGATTTGTCATTGTTCAATATAGTTGCAATCAGGCACTTTAATATGGGAGCAATGGAAAATAAAAGTCTCAATATTTTCAACTCAAAACTAATACTCGCTAATTCTGAAACATCAACTGATGAGGAATTAGAGAGAATAGAGGGTGTAATCGCCCATGAATACTTCCATAATTGGACAGGTAACAGAGTAACTTGCAGGGATTGGTTTCAATTATCTCTTAAAGAGGGTTTAACAGTATTCAGAGATCAACAGTTCACAGCAGACCTTCATAATCACGAAATCAAGAGACTTGAGGATGCAAAATTTCTTAGAAGAAATCAATTTAGAGAGGATTCTGGTCCAACATCGCATCCTGTAATGCCAGAAAGATACCAAGAAATAGACAATTTCTACACGACCACGATATACGAAAAAGGATCAGAAATAATTAGAATGCTTAATAAGCTTGTAAAAGATGAAAATTTCTATAAAGGATTTAGTAATTACATCTCAACATATGATGGGAAGGCAGCAACAATAGACCAATTTGTCGAAAAAATTCTTGAGCATAATAAGGAAATTGATCCTGAAGAATTTAAAGTCTGGTACAAGCAAAATGGCACACCGAAAGTTAAATTAAAGAGAATCTGGGATCAAACATCTGAAAAACTAACAATTCAAGCCTCTCAAAGTAATCCAATAAAGAAAAACCCATATAATAATTTACCTCTAATAATTCCCATAAATCTGGCTATATTTTTCGGAGACCATAAAACAATAGAAAAAACAGTAGTTTTAAAAACAAAAAAACAAGAATTTATTTTTAGGAATGTTAGATCACACCTCCAAATCCCTCTTGTAACTTATTTTCGCGAATTCTCATCACCAGTTGATTGGGAATCTGACACTACCTTGGATGAAAAATTTTTAATCTTAAAATATGAGAAAGATTTTTTTACATTATCTAATACTGTAAGAGAATTATTTAATAAGATCATTTTATGCAGATTAGATGAAAAGCCAGATCACAAAGTTGAAAATAAATTAATAACCACTTTAATATCATTTATAAGAAATAAAGATATAAATTTGTCTCTTTTATCAGAATTACTAAGTATTCCGACATTTGCTGAAATTGAATCAGAGATAGAAAATATAGACCCTTTAAAGATATATAAAACTATTGACGAATTAAATCATTTATTCGGTACCAAATTAAAAGAAGAATTATATTTTAAGCTCCAAGAAATAGAGGAAAATCTAGATAAAGTTTGGCCAGAAGGTAAAAATGAAAGAAAACTAATCGAAACCATTTGGAAACTACTCTTGCATAGTAATGATGAGGAAATCAAAGGCAAAATAATTAATTATGTCGATAGTAATTCGATGACGCTAGCAAAAGCTGCATTGAATTCTTTCAGTAGGATTAATTGTCCTGAAAGAAAAATTATTTCAAATATATTCTTCAATAAATGGAAAAATAATAGTGTCGTTTTGGATAGTTGGTTCTCATTCAATGCATCTATAGAAATTGATGAAAAAACAAACAGCCTTGAAAAATTATTTGAAAATAAGTTTTTTGATTCAAAATCACCAAACACTTTAAGAGCTATATTAAATACTTTCGTAACAAAAAATAGTACTTTTCATGCAATGGATGGTTCTGGTTATAAATATATTGCAAAAAAGATAATTGACTTTGATAGTTTAAATCCAATCGTAATTTCCCGTTTTGTGAAAGTATTTAGTAGATACAATTATTATTCAGACCCTTATAAAAGTAATATGGTTGAGACAATCAAGCAGATTAAAAAAAATAAACTATCAACAAATACTAAAGAGGTTTTAGATGCAATAATAGAGTGATTAATTGATAATATTTAACTAAATATAATAACAACAATTGTAAATATTAAAAACAAAATAAATACAAAATACTTATTAATAAAAATATAATCAAATACATTTTGATTATTATCTTTATTCCACTTTTTATTTACGTATTCCTTAGTTATAAATTTATTAGGTCTACCACAATATAAACATGTTGGGGAGGTTTTTAAAATTAAATTTTTACATTGGGGGCATTTTTTTTTATCCATAATTTAATATTACTGAATAAAATTGAAATCAGAAGAAATAAAATTAGTAATTTAAATTTTATTATATTTAAAATAATTAAATATCATTGCAAAAAAAAATTTGATTCTAACTATTTAAAAAAATTCAATATAATGAAAAATTAGTTTTTGGTTTGAAATGTTTGCTATTGCACTTGGAATGTCCCCTATCGAAAAAATCACTGTTGCAATATCTGCTTCAATTTTTATAATCGCCTTTACATGGGTTTCGATTAAGGGTGATTTAAGAAAACTTGCTAATGAACTTATTGAAGATAATGAAAATAATCAAGATAATTAAAAAAATCTTTTAACCTACTTTGCATGCAAAGTAGGATAATCAATAATATGCCTAATTTCTTTTAGAGAAGAACCATAAATTTTTTCACCATTTAGGTGAACACCAATCCATTTTTCCTTTTGATTGAAAAAATTACTTTTAGTAGTATCCCTCCCGAGATAATCATTATTATCCCAATTTAAAGTTATATTCCACCCTTTATAATTTTCTATCATTATGAAATAAAGAACATACTCAAATAATACCCAGAGAGACATAAAACAAAAACAAAGGAAATAAGTATTTTTTTCGTTATTTTTATTTAATAATTATGTAGTACTGACTTTTATTTTACGAGCAGCTTCATCTGCATTTTTTCGAGCCAAATCAATGTCTGAATTTGATGAGAGAACAACACCCATTCTTCTGCCTTTTCTGGAAACAGGTTTGCCAAATATGAGAACTTTTGTCTTTTCAAATGCTAATGCTTCATTAAGACCCTCATAAATAGGGTTTAAACTCTCTTGGTTAGAAAGTATAACTCTGGTGGCAGAGGGTTCTATTAGATCTATATGCGGTATTGGTAAATTTAAAAAAGCCCTTAAATGCAATTCAAATTCATTAATATTTTGACTAACTAATGTAACCATACCGGTATCGTGAGGTCTTGGAGATAATTCTGAAAATATAACCTCACTTCCTTTTATAAAAAACTCTACTCCGTATAATCCAGCTCCATTAAGGTTATTTAATATTTTACTTGTCATTTTCTTGGCTTCAATAATTAAAGACTCCTTAATATCTAAAGGTTGCCAACTACATTGATAGTCTCCATTAGATTGAAGATGTCCAATTGGTGAACAAAAAATATTTTCACCATTTTCTTTTCTTACAGTTAAAAGAGTAAACTCAAAATCAAAATTAATAAATTCTTCAATAATTACACCTTTAACCTTTCCTCTTGAATTTGCTTGTGCCTGTTTCCAAGCATTTTGTAGATCATTTTTTGTTTCAACCAAACTCTGCCCTTTTCCTGAAGAGCTCATTAAAGGCTTAAGTAAAAGTGGGAATCCAATTTCAACTGCTTTTTTTTCTAAATCATCAAATTCAAAAATATAATCAAACTTAGCAGTTTTAATCTTTAAATCTTTAGCAGCCAAGTCTCTAATTTTATCTCTATTCATTGTAATTTCTACAGTTCTGGCGTTGGGAACAATATTGAATCCTTCATCCTCGAGTTCTTTTAGAGCTTCAATTGAAAGTGACTCTATTTCTGGAACAACATAGTCAGGCTTAAATTCTTTTATAACATTTTTTAATATATTTTTATCTCCCATATCAATTACTCTTGAATAATCAGCAACTTGCATTGCAGGTGCTTTTGCATATCGATCAATTGCAATAACTTCTAATCCTAATCTTTTAGATTCTATTACTAATTCTTTTCCAAGCTCGCCACTACCAAGCAATAAAATTATCTTTTTAGAAAAAATCGACTCTTTCATATATATAAAAACTTATTCGTCATCACCAGAAGGTTGTGAAGAGGTATCATCTGTGATTTTTTTATCTTTAGAATAACTAAATAAAAAATTCCTACCAAACCAATTTTGACTTCGCATACTATTAGTTATTGATCTTGAAATTGCTCCTAAAAAAAAGATTCCAATCATTGCCCAAATAATTCTTTCTAAAGCAATTGCAGGTGAAAAACCTTGACCGGAATTAATAATTTCAGTAAGTGGGTCTAAAGGGTCCAATTTTAAACTGATTAATAATATTTATTATAAAGGGTTAAATAAATGAAAAATTAAAACTTATAAAAGAAATAACCATAACCACCAGATAAATTAAACACAATAAAGTCTATACAATGCTATCTTCAAAGGGTGATTTTTTTTAGACATGCAAGTTGACGTACAAAATACTACTGTTCTTTCCGCTGACGGATCATCCATAAAACTTGGCGAATATTCGGGAGAAGTAATTTTAGTTGTTAATGTAGCTAGTTATTGCGGAAATACTGCTCAGTATGAGGATCTTCAAAAGCTACATGATTTATATTCAAGCAAAGGCCTAAGAATACTTGCTTTCCCTTGTAATGATTTTGGAAAACAAGAACCCGACTCTCTTTCAGAAATAAAAGATTTTTGCACAACAAAATATGGAGTTAAGTTTGAAATCTATGAAAAAGTTCATGCCAAAGGCAACACCACAGAACCATACACTACCCTTAACAAAGTTGAACCCGAGGGAGATGTTGAATGGAATTTCGAGAAGTTTTTGATAGGGAAAGATAGTAAAGTAATTGCAAGATTCAAACCAGGCGTTAAACCGTTTGACGAAAACTTTATAGCAGCTATCGAAGTAGCTTTAGATTCATAACAACCTTCTCTTCTTATCATTAAAATATTAAAAAATAAAACTCCTTAAATAAAAAAAACAAATTATCCTTAAAATCCCCGGTTTTAGTATTCAAGCCTGTTTAGTAATATTTAATTTAAACCTTGTTAATTTTCAGAATCAACTTCTACGTCAATTATTTCATCGTTAACGGTTCTTTTTTTAGGTTTAATTGATTTCACCTCTGGCTCTATTGTTTCTGCTTTAACTTCATTTTCTTCTGCTTCCTCTGCCTTTACTTCTGGCTCTATTGTTTCTGCTTTAACTTCACTTTCTTCTGCTTCCTCTGCCTTTACTTCTGGCTCTATTGTTTCTGCTTTAACTTCATTTTCTTCTGCTTCCTCTGCCTTTACTTCTGACTCTACTTTTTCTTCTTTAACTTCACTTTCTTCTGCTTCCTCTGCTTTTACTTCTGAATTTGCTGAGCTTTTATCTTCATCTTTACTTAAGAGGAACTTTAATAGTTTTTTGAATAATAAGAAACCTTTTTCAACTCTTTTTGGACCTAAAATTAAAAGCAAAATTACTAATATTATGAATATTTCAGGTGAATTTAAACCTAATAGTTTCATAAAATTTCATATTCTATTTATATTTTAGTACATGCTAAAAATTTAATCTAATTATTCTCAAAAGTTGGCAAATAGAGTTCCCTATTTGATGCAATTAAACCTTCTTCTTTAAAAAAAATCTCTAGGTCTTTTAGATCATTTATATCTACAAATTCACCACAATTATCTAATATATTATTATGGGTGAAGTTCCATAAATCAGCCAAATATTCGTCATCATCTGGAAATGCTACAAATTTCAAATAAGTATTATTCAACGCATATTCACTAGCAAAATCAGAATCTAAACCTTCCCTCTTAGCATCACAAAAAACTTTAGCAAATCTTTTGCCTACAGAAGTTTGAGCACTTGATAAATCTAAATTACCTTGCATAGCATTTACATTTATTGGTGCAATAAAAATAATTATTGGAAGGAAAATAGATACTAATATAAACAAGAAAAATTTCCTTTTTAAATTTCAACTCAGCATAAACTAGCAAAAAAAGTAATCAATTAGGCCTATTTTAGTAAAAGCACTTATTATAAATTAAGAAATAAATAGAAAACATAAAATCAGCTCCATATCTAAATTTATAATAAAGAAAAAAATTAAATCAATTAAAAATTATATGTCTTCATATATAAGGCTAAAAGGAAGGGGAGTTAACAGGATAATTACGAGTAAGGTAATGCTATCGCCATTAGCAGGAGTTACGGATAATATTTTTAGACGACTCGTACGTAAATGGGCTCCAAACTCTTTACTTTTTACAGAAATGATAAATGCCACAAGTCTTAAAAAAGGATATGGCACACAAAAAATCAATCAAATAGATTTAGAAGAAGGTCCAATTGGAGTACAAATATTTGATAATAGGCCATATGCTGTTTCTGAAGCTGCGAAACAAGCTGAGGACTCTGGAGCTTTCTTAATCGATATAAATATGGGCTGTCCAGTAAAAAAAATCGCAAAGAAAGGTGGAGGCAGTGCCTTAATTAAAGACAGAAAACTTGCTATAGAATTAGTCAAAAATGTTGTAAAAGCTGTTAGTGTTCCAGTAACAGTAAAAACAAGACTCGGATGGGATAGTAAAGAAGAGAATATAGAGGATTTCTTATTTAAACTTCAAGATGCGGGAGCAACGATGATCACACTTCATGGAAGAACAAGAAAACAGGGGTTTTCAGGCAAGTCAGATTGGGAAATGATCGGGAGACTTAAAAAGTTGTTGGAAATTCCAGTAATTGCTAATGGAGATATCAAAAATCCAGATGACGCTCTTAATTGTTTAAAAAAAACAAATGCTGATGGTGTAATGATTGGACGAGGAATTTTAGGATCGCCATGGAAAATTGGAGAAATAGATTATGCTCTTAGAGAAAATAAAAATTTTAAAGAACCAAACACAGAAGAAAAACTATATTTAATTATTGAGCATCTTGATGAATTAATAAAAGAAAAAGGAGATCACGGATTGCTTATTGCAAGAAAACATATCTCATGGACATGCAAAGACTTTAAAGGAGCATCAAATTTGAGAAATAACTTGGTTAGAGCTGTTGACAAAAATGAAGTTAAAAATTTAATAATTAAAATGATTAAAACTTTGAATAATGAAAAAAATAGATTAGCTTAAAAAAAAATATTCTTTAAATGAAAATTATTAGTAAAGAAACAAGTAAAAGAGTTTGTAATCACATGAACAATGATCACATTGATTCAGTGCACAAATATCTTACCCATTATGCAAAGATATCAACATTTGAGAATGCCTTTATGGAAGAAATTAATAACAGTTATATAAAAATCAATTACGATGGCCAATCAGCAATTATCAATTTTAAAAATGAAATATCTGAAGAAGAAATTCATTCAACTTTAGTATCAATGATTAAAGACATTAAAGAATAAAATAATTTATAAAAAAATTCTAATTTTTATTTTCATAGTAATCAGTTATCTTTTTACATTCTTCAAATGAAAGCATACTTAATCTAGATGTGGCTTTTATTTTTAAAATTGCACAAACAGCTAATAAATCAGCGCTATCAACAGTAAGTGCTTCAGAAAGTTCTAGGACCCTAAGACCTTTCATTAGTATTAAAAAATCTTTTCTACATTATCAATAACCTTAAAATCAATGGGCTGCATTTTTCCCTAAACCTGCAACGAATGGAAAAGTTTGTTCATCACCAAATATATCTTCTACCGAAGAATTAGAAATATTAGTTTTTTTATTATCAGGCTTAACTTCTTCAATTTCATTAGAAATATTATCTTTAATGTTATTTTCAATTTCTTTTGCTAATAAATTATTCGTATTAGAAAATATTGAAAAAACTAATACACATAAAAATAAAACAATTTTTTTCATAAAAAAAATTTATCTAATACTATTTTTATATGCCAATAGTGTTATTTAGAAAAACTAGATAATTTTAAAACAAATCTATATAAATCAAAATCAAAAAATATTCATCTTCCCAACTTATTTCTATTTTTAAATCTAATTAAAAAATAAAGACCTAGTAACAAAAGAATTGCCAAGGAGTACTGATTAAGAAAAACATAAACCATATAGACGAGAAAGGGGAATAAGCACGCCCTCTTGAAATTTAACTTCTGTTCCTTTGACATATTTTTCCAATTTAAATATTCTTCCCATTGAAAAATCTTCTTCATTTTTCTACTTTTATTTTTACGATTAAACATAACTTTATAAATATAGTTTTGGTGATTCTTATGTTAATAAATAAAATTAATCTACAATATCAAAATATGTTTTTTTATTGAATTAAAATTTTCTAAATAAAAGATGAACTCAAAACCAGTTTGGAAAATAGAAAAAATTGTTTTACCTCAACATGCAGATCATGCAGGGGTAATGTGGCACGGTAAATATTTTAATTGGCTTGAAGAAAGCAGAATAAATGCACTTTCAGAAGTAGGTATAAGTTATTTCGAACTAACTAAAAATGGCTTAGATTTACCTTTAATCAATACTTCTATAAAATATAAATCTCCTTTATTTCTTGGTGAAAAAATAACAATCGAAAGCGAATTCAATATTGATAAAAGTCCTAGGGTTAATGTAATTTCAAAATTTCATAACAAGAAAAATGAAATCTTAACGATTGCTGAAGTCAATTTAGTCTTAATAAATAAACTGAATTTTTCTATAATAAGAAAAAGACCAGATTTCCTATCGGAAGCCTTTAGTAAATTAAATGGTTGAAATTATTATCCGCCAATTCAACGATTTATAAATTATGAATATATTTCAAGTTATTGATTCTTATCAATATGAAATGGAATCAAGATATCAAGAAAAATCAATGCTCACTAATCTTTTTACAGAGCACAAATTTATAGGATGGTTAGGGTTGTTTATAGTATTTTTCTCTATCTTTGCAATTTTTGTTTTTCAATTTCTTGAGTGGGAAAGTAATGACAATAATAAAAGTTAAGAAGATTTAATGCTTATAATTCAACTGAATGACTTAAAAAATGGCTATCTACTTAAAAATAACTAACCCTACAGAGGTTGTAAAAAAAAAGACTTCAAAATGGCTTACAGATATTACACCTGAAAGAATTGATAGAAAATTGGTCGAGGATGAAGTAATAAAAGGCATTATCGAGCAATTAACATTAGAAGGCATAAAAGGAGAAATATCAGCAATTAATGGGTTTGAAGTAAATGAATCTTCAGTAATAACAAAAAATAATTTTGTTATTAGAAAAACAAAAACTTTTTAGATAGAAAATAAAAATCTTTAATGAAAAATTTTTTTATCTTAATTATTTTTATCATTTTTTTAATTTTTATAATTGTAAGAGATTATCAAATTAAGAAGAAAAAGTTAAAATTAAACAATTCCTTAAATTCCAATTTCTTTATTCAATCAATTAATAAATTAATTGACGAGAACAAATACAATTTGTTAGAGGAGAGAATCAGATTGAGGGAGATAGATGCTTACGGTAATGAGGATTATAAAAAATGGATTGGCAATCCACCTCTTGATGAAAAAGCCATTGAAAAAAATATATTTAATGGATCTAAGCGATTTAAAGAGGGTATACCATACTTCTTTGAAAAAGTAATTTTAAAAGAATTTGGAAGTACGGAATTATTTTTCGAAAAGTGGAGATCCTATTGTAATGAAAATCCTACTATTGATGATGAAATAATTGGATCTATTAGAAAGCTCGAGACTGAAGATTGGTTTGTTTTCATAGCAAGTCAAATTGAGAAATCATGCTTAAACCTAATAGAAAAAAACTACTCAAGTAAAAAAAAGGGAAACTACAAAAAAGGTATTAGATTTGAAAATCATTGTATGGAAATTCTCAAACAAAATGGCTGGGAAGTAAAAGAAACCCCTATTACAGGAGATCAAGGGGTTGACTTAATTGCCTCAATAAATGATTTGAGAATATGTATACAATGCAAAGATCATGAAAAAGCCATTGGAAATAAAGCAGTTCAGGAAATTTCAGCTGGTAAATTATTTTGGAAAGGTACTCATGCGATAATAGTCTCAAAATCTGGCTTTACAAAGTCTGCTCATCAACTAGCAAAATCAAATAAAGTGGAACTAATCAATGAATATCAATTAAAGGATTTGGAAAAGTTTATTTTTTAAACGTTTATATCAATTGAGTTAAGCCCTCTTTGTAAAGCAAAAGTGTTGTAAAAATTCCTGAAGCCCACATTAAACCTCTAGCTGTGGGGATATTAAATATATATGCACCAATATATAAAAAACGAAAAATAGGATGAATCAATGCTGCAATTATTGCAATATTAGAGTCAGTTAAACTAATCAAACAAAGAAGACATGCGGGTGCATGTAGGGAAATACTTTCCCAACAATTTTGATGACACCAAACTGCTCTTTTTCCAAAAGAAGGTAATTCATCGAATAAAGCCCTTGGAGCAGACATATTTTCAACAGAATATCCCGCTTTAACTCTACCTATAGTTAATGGAATAATTGATAATAAAACAACACCAACTGATAGACAAAGGCTCCAGGCAAAAGCTACTTGCATATGATTTAAATAATATTATTAGCTTAATAATTGAAGCTCGTTATCGTGATAAGTGAAAAATCATTACCATAGATAAAACTTTGCAAAAAATGCTGTAATTTATAAAAAAAATCATTTATGGATATTTCAAAGATAATTTTAATTTTTGGCATAAGTTTACTAATATATTCTGCTTTTCTGTTTTTAGGATTTTTTCTTAAGAATAAAAATCTAAAGGCACAGAATCTAAAAAAAGAAGAATAGATTATTAATGCCACGAAAAATTACTATTTTCTCAATATTTTTATATTTTTTTGAATATATTTAATGGAAATAAATTTTGATCCAAATAATAATAAGGGATATTTGAAATTAAATAAGACAGTTGCTGGTATATGAAAAAATTTTATAAATTTCTTAAAAGTTTTCTATTTATATCACTATGGCTTATTTTATCCTCATTTTTAACCCAATATTGGAATACCTTTCATTGGGAACATATTTACTTAAACTTCAGAATTATATTTGATAAAGAATTTTGGTTTGTTGTAGAAAAAATTCTTTTAGGATTTGATATTGGTTACTGGTTAGAAGAAGCACTAAAATTCTTAAGTTATGAAATACCTAAAGAATCATTTAAATATTTACCAATTTATTTCGTATTAAAGTCTATTTGGATAAAGAATTAATTTCTATTTTTAATAGATTTTAATAAATTCCTTGAAATTCTTGAATAAAGTCGGTGAATTTATTTTTCTTAAAACGAACAAAGTTCCTTTATCACCCCTACAGATTCTAAGCTTATTGCTTAAATAAGTTATCTCTAACCACCCTAATTGTTCATTATTTATTTCTTTCATAGCCTTAATATTTTTTTTTCCAAATTTAGGACCAATAACACCAGCATGTGTAAATTTGACCCCAATTTTTTTTTCATTAATGTAATTAAGTCTTATTAAAATACCAGTACCAATAATTGATTTTATTCCTCTAGGTTTAAGTAGATTAAGACCATTTAAATTTAAGGGATCAAGAATTTGAAGATTATCAATAAGAGGAGAATATTTTAAAAAAGGACTATTAGAACTACTCCACCTAAGCTCCCAAACACCCTGCAAATCATTTCTATCTTTGCTAAAGGAAAAATTATGATCAATTTCAAGTTGTTCGGCAATATTACGTATACCCTCTGAATTTGGAGATTTAAGAAGTAAATTTAATAAATCATTTTCGGTTTCCATTTAATAAACACTGGGGTATATGGCTAAGGATAAATACTTACCTCCATGTGCTATATTCTACCCAGAATATGTTGATTTGATGACAAAGAGCTATTGGCTTAAGAAAATTTCAATTCCAAATGCTGATTTATTTCTGGAATATATAAGGACAGTATTGCCTTGGATTAAATCTGTGGGAGGAGTAATAGTAAAAAGAGATTTAATACAAGAATCAACCTCAAATGAATGGGATGGAGGGCAGCTTGGATTAGTAATTGAATTCGAATCAAAATTTGCTGCTAAAAAAGCATTTTATTCTGAAGTATTTCAAAAATATCTGCAGTCTAGAGATTTAATGGAACTAGTTACTATAAGTACTCTTTAAAAAAATCAACCAATATCAACCTCACACAAACAACTTATAAGTATTTATTACTATTAAATTATTTATGTAATATTTATAACTTCACCAGCAATAGCATATTTTGCAAAATTTAATTGTAAAAGTAATTCGTTAATCAAATGAACTATTCAACAGAAAAAGATGATTATTTGATGACAACTCCATATACAAAGAAAATTCAGCAAAAATTTGAAAAGGTTAAATCATTTTTAGAGCAAAATGGATTTAATCCTTCATCAGAGAGCTTAATGCAAGATATAGTTAGCTCAGAAGAATATATTGCTAAAAATGGCTTATAAAATATCAGAATATATTCAGAGTCCTTAAATAATAAAAACCGCCTATTAGAAAAGGTAATAATATTCCAATAAATAAAAATATGGATTTCTTTGATTCGCCTTCTGATATGGGGTTAATTTCTGGTTCAATTGCAAAACCATTTTGTCTACCACCACTTTCGGTTGTATAACCTTTTTTATTCATAAGAAAAATAATCTATGCAGATTATCTCATGTAAAAACTTATTTAAAAAAATTTTTTACATTTAGAATTAAACTAATTTTAAAATCTAATAATTAATTTCAATCTGAGATTTCAATTTGGCAGCTTTTTTTAAGAGACCTACAACTTCCTTACGGCCAGTAGCAAACTCAGCCTTGTTAAGTAATTCGCTATATTTTTTTGTGATTTCTCTATGGTTCATTTTGGTTATTATCTTCCATAAATTATAAAGTTACTAAAAAAAGTTTTTGTATAAAAGATATCAAAAAAGAGTATAAGTACCTTTACCTATTTAAACCAACCTTTTTTCTTTGGTTTAATCTCTTCTTTAATAACTTCTTTTTTTCTCCCAAATAATCCCTTTTTTTGGACTTTTAAATTCTCTTCAACAGGTTTAGATTTTCTGTTAAATAAGCCTTTTTTAGTTTCTTTTTTAATTGATTCTTTTTTGTCGGAAATCTTTGTTTTTTTAGGATTTGATTTTGAATTTTTGGGTTTGCTATCTGCAAATAAAGTTTGATATACAAAAAAACCAAAAACAGCAAAGAAGCCTAATGCCTGTACTAGAGCAGTTCCAAGATTATCAAACATTTAGGCCTCAACTTTGTATAGTGATTCTTTTTCTTTCGCTTCTATACATTTTTTATCATCAGACAAGCATTCAATTTCTGCCTTCTTCTCAGTATGAGAACTGCAGCCACCTGCATTAGCATTAGATGTTGAAAACAAAGTTAGTACCCCTAAAATTAAGGCGCATGAGGTGTTAATCGGTTTCATGAGTTTTATTTTTATTATGGAAAAATAATTTCGCAATTGCGAAGATAATCTTCTCTTCTGCTAAAAGTATCCCCTTTTTATATATCTATTTGTAGTAATTAACTAAATCGATAATTAATATTGCTAGTAATGAAAAACCTAAAATGAAAGGTAAATAAGGATATTTATTTAAAATTTTGTTTAGTTGATTTTTCGATGTTTGTTTTTCCTTTTTCTTTTCTCTAGGTGGTAAGCCTAACTCTTCCCTTCTCTTAGCTTCTCCCATAATTTTTAAACTATTTAAGACTATTTTATACACTTAGAAAAAGTAGTGAATTGTTCTTGATTAAAATTATTAACTGTTAATTTAATTTAAATTTTGGATATATTAAAAATATATAAAAAATTACATGATAGAAGTAGTTTGGTCAGTAAATATAATGATTGCAATTCTTATTATTGGTGTTGCCTGGGTTCTTTATTACATATTTACTTATGATCAAAAATTTACTTCCTAGATAAATGTCAGATAAAGATCTAAGTAATTTTCTAAAAAAAATAGAGCAACTTAATCAAATTGCTGAGCTAATAAAAAATAATCCTAGTAAAAAGTTATCCCTTGCAAAATGCAAGAATCATGATGAAGTAATTAGATTAACCACTGAATGGGGTTTTGATATTGGTAGAAGGTGGGGAGAATATTAATTGATTTTATTACCAGCATTATTAAAATTGCCATCAACTTCAAATTAAATTCCTAAGATTAATTAGTATTTCTTGTATTGGAGTTATGAAAGAAATTGGAGAGATAAAGTCAAATATATATAAAATAGCTGCTGTTACAGATAGAGGCCAAAGATTAAATAAATTAATTTCTCCTATGTATGAGGAAAAAGCTAATGAAATGGATAAATTGATTGATGCTCTTAAGGACTTTAGTTTTGAAATGTCAGAAGAATTATTGTCTGGAGAGTGGGAATTGATTTTTTCTAATGTTGAATTATTTCGAAGTTCTCCTTTCTTCCTTGCTATTGAAAAGGCATTAAATGATGAATTTAAAAGTAATCTTTTTTTTAAATTACATCAATTGCAAGTGGGATCCTTTGGCATATCAACTATTGGGAGAATTGCTCAAAAGATTGATTTTGAAAAAAAAGAATTTATATCTACTTTTGACACTACAATATTTGGGCTCACAACATTTCCTATCTTGGGTTGGTTCAAACTATTGCCTACTTTTGGTGGAAGAGTAATAACCGTAGCAAGTGATTTAGTTTTAAGAAATAACTTACTTGATATGAACTTACAAAAGACAAAAGTTTCCAAAGTTGATGGACTTAATAAGATTCCATTATTTAGTGAATTACTTATGGATAGATGGTATCCAGTTAAAGAGGTATGGAATAAGTTACCTTGGAATAAAGAATCGCCAAATTGCCAGGTTACAATTGTATATTTAGACGATGAAATGAGAATTATGCAGGATATGTATGGGTCTATTTTTATTTATATAAGGCCTTCAATTTCCTTGTTGAATTGAAATAAAATCTCTAATAATTAATTAAAACACCGAATAATAATTTTATAATTTATAGAAAAAACCATTAAAAATTTATTTTAAAGATTAATTAATAAAAACATCTCACATCTTAAATACAAATAGGTTATGTTCATAATGAACATTTTTTTATTATGCTTAGAAATCAAGAAAAAAATTCAGTTGTTAGAGGAATATTCCTAATAGTAGGGTGGGGCTTAGGTCTAGACAGATTCTACGAAGGAGATAAAAAAGGTGGCTTTTTATCAATCATTGGTTGGAGTATCACATTTTTTAGCTTTATATTTCTTAAATGTTCAGGTTATGAATATGTTGAGGGTGTGAAAAATTATTCAGATTATTCCCCTAACCCTTTAATAGTATTACCTTTACTGGCAGGAGCATATGGTGGCTTTCTAATAATTAAGAAGGCATTTAGATTAGCAAAACAATTTGAGAATGCTGAATAATACCACCAGTAGTTAAATTCAAGATAATAATCCTGATCCTTTCAAATAAAATTTAAATAAAAGAATCACTAAAAGGTTTACTATTGCTAAGGCTACTAAACCATTCCTGTTTTTTACATCTAATTTTTTGACTAAATTAGAAAGATAAACTACTGGATTTTCTGGCTCTTTATTATTCAAATTTTTTTTAAATATTAATTTGACAAGAAAATATCACAGTTTCATTTGAAGAATCAAAATTGTAAAGATGAATATCCAAAAAGAAATAAATAAGTTTTAACCCATAATTCCTGCATTTCTTAAAAACGCTTTACCCATATTGCCAATTACAAAAAATAGAGACAGATTAATTAAAAGGACTATTAATAATGCCAACATTTTATAGTTTGGATTAGTTGAAATGCCATCAAATCCATTATTAAGAAATCTTTTAAAAAGTGATTTGTCAATTTTTAGTTTTTGTTGCTCAGAATCAAGTTTTACTTTTTCTTCTGAAGAATCTTGATTACTTGCTTTCTCTAGAAATTCTGTAAATGCCTTAACATTTTCTTCTTTTTTATTCCCCTCATTAAGATCTTTATTGTCTTCATTCAAATTGGGGGACGATTCGATTGAATTATTTTCCTCAGGATTAAGTTTTGAATCTTCCAAATTAACAGTAAATGCTAGAAGTATATTACACCATAAAAAAAACCCACTCGATCAATTGAAGAGAGGGTTAGCTAAGGTTAAAGTTCTTAACTTGATAATAATTTATTTTAATTAAATTTGCGGTTGTAGCATAATGAAGTTTTAAATTAGATTATATTCAAGGTGATATTTTCGTACATATGTTAGACGCAAATACTAAAAAAGCATGTAAAGATGATCCCTCAATAAGAGACATTAAAATTAGAAATATAGAACATGCTATTGAACAAGCAGAATTTATGATAAAAGAATCAAAAATGAGCCAAGAAGAATTAATCTTTTTAAAAAGAAAAATATCGGACTCAAGACAAGATTTAGAAATACTTTATTTAATGAAAATTCAATGAATATAAATTTGTTAATCTTTAAAAGGATTGAATTTATACAAAGAAAATTAATTTGTATATTTGAAGACTTATAAAGTCTAAAGGGAATGTAATTATTTGTATAAAGGTTCTAGTTATGTCTAAAAATAATCTATATATACCTTTAAAGGTTGTTCCCTACATCTTTATTTCAATTACTGCTATTGCAATAACAGCAGCTACATATGTAATTACATAGCTTTGTATGCTTGAAATTATTTAAAATTTTAGATATTAAATAAATTAAAATATTTTTCATAGTTAATTATATGAATAAAGTCAAAATAGCAATTTTTACAATATCAATAATCATATTATCCATTATTGGGATTAAAAAATTAATTTATATAAATCAAGTTAAAGATTTAAAAGATAAGGAAGAATCAATCCTAAATGAATCTATACGTGTTTTAAATGAATGCTTCGATCTAGAAAATAAAAATAAAAGAACTCTTAATAAATCAATTGAATTAATTGAGTTTTGTTTAGAGGAATATGGATATAAAAACTGATTTCAAAACTTGAATGATGAATTTCCTAATACTCCACTAATATGCAAATTAAAATTTTTTATCAATAATCTTCTTATGTTCCATAATTTTTTATTAATAATATTTTCCTTATTTGATCTTTTAAAATGACTAAAATTAGATGTTCTTATCTAGGAAATTTTAACTGTGAGGCTATTCATCTACAATCTGGAAGTCTTATTAGAACTGATGCACCTTTAGATCACTGCGGTAAAGGTGAAAGTTTTTCCCCGACCGATTTATTAGCAACATCTCTAGGTACTTGCCTGCTAACCATTATGGCAATCAAAGCTAAATCGAAAGGATTTGATTTGGAAGGTATATATTTAAATATTGAAAAAGTAATGACTCAAAATAGCGAGAGGAAGATAAGAGAACTAATAATAGATATTTTTATACCAGAAAGCACTTCTAATGAAACTATTGATTTTTTGAAAAAAGCATCCAAAGAATGTCCCGTTACAAGAAATTTATCTCGAGAAATAGATATTAAAATTAGTTGGCGTAATGAATAAATCTCAAAATAGTAATTAAATAAAAAATAATGAAATACTTCATTGGAATAGTCATTCTTTTTTTTGGTATATATATAATGACAGACTTAGGAATAAAGACTAGGTATACAAGAAAAAGACTTTCAAGAGGGAAAAATAAATCTTATAAATTTTAATATTGGAAATTAAGGCAATAAATTAATTTTTGTACTGACAATTAAGGCATATTTTAGTTTTATTTTTTCAATATTTTTTGGTCAATCAAACTAATCAACGGGATCATGAGATTTACATTTATTCCAACAGTGCACCATGTATAAATAATAAGAAAAAATATTTTTATAAATGAATTAGGGGGTAATGTGAAAAATATTTTGAAAAAACCTCCAATGAATAGTACCAATATTCCAATTTGAAAAAGACCTTTGATTATCCATTTAAGTCCATTTTTTTTAATGTTTATATAAAACCAGAAAAAAACAAAACTGGATGACAAAAAATATATAAAATTTATGATCATCTTTTTAAAGAAAATCTAATAAATTTGCCATTATCAAGGCATCATGATAATTATCACTTTTATATCTGCTAATTTTTTTTTAAATTAGAAAAGTTATACAAAAAACAATAAAAACAATTTATTTTTTACTTTTTTATCTTAAAACATTTTCGATTTTAGTAAATCAACTCTTTTTTGATTCACTCCCAAATCACTTTCTCCAACTCTTGATTCTGACCTTATTGATAAGATGCTTGATTCTGGTAGAAAGGATACTTCTAAATCGTCAACATACTTCATCCATTTGCTGGTTGCCTCAGCATGAAGATAATCACCATCAATTTCTACAATCTCAGTTCTTGGTGTGTTTTCGATATATGTTTTAATCTTTTCAAAAGGATTCTCAATATTGTTTACCTCCCATTCTTCTCGTACACAATGAGCAACCTCTACACAAGGTTTTAATTCTATATGTGAGGCAAATATTGAAGAAGGGAATAAAAAGCTTGAACAAATCAAAATTGCTAAAAAAAGTATTTGCATTAACAGAAGAATTTAATGACTAATAATCTAACGAATCAAATTACTAATTTGTAATGACGACTTAATTATTTTGGAAGAAAGCATATATGATTTTTATATTCAGAATTTAATATGTATTTCTAATGATCCAAAAAAAAAGATCCCTCAGAGAGAGATCTTTTAAAATTGATTTAAATCAAGTGTTTCCTAGTTTCCACTTAATAAATCAATCCTCCTACACACAAAACTAATATCACATTTAAATCAAAAATATGTAATACCTATTAGACCTCTATCTTAACTGTCACATCGCTAAAAATACAAAAAATACTAAACATTGCTGTCTAGTACTTTTAGATTTATCAGAAAAAAGTGTGTGAGGAGTTTCTGATATATTAAATCTACTACGTCGGTAATTAAAAAGGGTACAGTATAAATTACTAAATTTTTCAATCCTTCAAAAAAAATTGCCCTTGATGAAAAAATAATCAAAAAGATAAAAAATTCATGAAAAGCATTTACAAAAAAATCATTTTTTTTATTTCAGCAATTGCTCTTTTTTCAGTAATAGCAGGTGTTGTCAAATATTCACTTACTTATATTGAAAATAATCCCGAAAAATACATACCTACACAAAAGTAAGGCAAAAAATAAGTATAAATTCACTTCAAAAAATCTATAAAGTGTCTTAAATATGTTCTAAATAGACAGCTTGAGTCATGAAAACCAAAAATACTTCAGTTCTTAATCAGAATAATATTCATTTAGGTCAATTCAAAAATAAGCATAAATATCAAATACTTGAGAATTACTGGAAGAGAAGAAAGAAAGAATGTGAAAAAAATCTTTCAAAATTTTGCTAACGGATAATTATGAATTTTATTTTTTCTTTTTTTTTAGCATCTGTGATGTGGGTACAGGTTCCACAATGGGAAACTGACTGGTCAAAATGTGCTGTAGATGTTCCCGATTCATCATGTCACTGGTACGTAGCTGCTCCCGATAATACGTTTGGGGAAGGATTTAGTTGGGAAAACGCTCCTTGGTTTGATGCTAATGGATTACAGGATGTCGCTAAAATTGAGAAAGAATCTGTAGTAGAAAAACTTCAAAATAACTAAAGTTTCCATTTCATCAATTAACTTTTAAAAGTATTTAAATCTTGTTAAATAGTGGTTAACTTTTTATTGATTAAAAATTTTTATGCGTTTCAAAGTAAGTCTCAAAAAAAATGGAAAAGAATTTGATGAAGTAGTTATAGCTAATAATAAAAAAGAGGCTATCAAAGTAGCTTTAAAAAACAATCCAGAAGCTCAAGCATTAAACTCTGATTGGACATTTAAGATTTAATTATTTGCGAAGCCTAGGAATCAAAAGAGATGCGACACAAATAACACTAATTGCAGGTCCAGGCGAAAGATTAAAGACTATAGAGAGAATAAATCCCAGAAGTGAGATGCATAATCCAAAAAATGAAGACCTCATCATTGCAATTCTTAAACTATGAGCCTTATTTAGCCCTAACAAAGTTGGCGTAGAAAGAAGAGCAATTACAAGAATTACTCCCACTGCTGACATTGAACTAACAATTACTAATGCCGTCGTAAAACTCAAAGCAAGATTTAATAAAGAAACGTTTATACCACTTGCGGATGCACCTTCTGGATCTAATCCAACATAAACTACCTTTTCATATCCAAAAGTCATTAAAAGTATAAATACTAAAAAAGCAATTATTGTTCTAAGTAAATCCCCAAAATTTGCTGTCAATAAATCGCCAAATAATACTGCCTCCAAATCAATCCTTATTCCGAGTAGAGGGATTATAAGGACTCCAAACCCAAGCATTCCAGCGAGAATAGTATTCATAACTGCTTCATAATTTTCACTTTTTCTATTAGTTAAACTTTCCGCAATTACTGAACCCATAAGACCACTGATAACACCACCAATTGAGGGGTGAATTCCCAGAGCTAATGCGAGAGCAAGTCCAGGCAACACACAATGAGAGATTAAATTAACTTGTAATAATCTCTTATGAGTGATTAATACAGTTCCCATAGCTGGGCATAAAATCCCGGAGAATATAGTAATTATTAATGGAACCAGCCACCAGTTGTTATTAATAAAAGACATTATTCGAATGATTCGGTATGATCAAAAATACGGGACAAAAAAAGATTTCGGAAACAATGGTAACTAAATCTGACATTACCAAAAGACAAGAACAACTTCTTGAAGAACTTAATAAATGCGAGGATGAATTGACTGGTCAAGAGTTGCATAGACAATTGATAGAAAGAGGAAAGGCTATGGGACTGACGACTGTTTACAGGAATCTTCAAGTTTTGATAAAGCATGGCTTAATACGTTCTAGACATCTCCCAACTGGAGAGGTTCTGTACACTCCCGTAGATAGAGATATTCATCATTTGACCTGTGTTCAATGTGGTGAGACATCAAAAATGGAAGGATGCCCGGTAAAAGATATTCATACACCCAAAACAAATCCAAAGGAATTCCAATTGTTGTTTCATACTCTCGA
This sequence comes from Prochlorococcus marinus CUG1417, assembly GCF_017695975.1. Classification (NCBI taxonomy): domain Bacteria; kingdom Bacillati; phylum Cyanobacteriota; class Cyanophyceae; order Synechococcales; family Prochlorococcaceae; genus Prochlorococcus; species Prochlorococcus marinus. Next base: position 945,997 of record NZ_JAAORN010000001.1, read on the forward strand.
GTATTTCGGGCTTTGCCAAAACTGTTATCAGGCTCAGAATTAAAAAGGAACATTCTCTAATCACAGAAATTATTTACGTTTATAGAGCTTATATTTATTGCCTCTAATTTATCTTTTATTTGATCAGGACTACCAACTGCCAAAACACTTTTATCAAGAACGATTACTTGATCATAATTATTTAAAGAATCGCCCCAATCATGGCTACTTACGAGCAAAGAAAGTCCCGCATCTGCGAGTTGACGAACAATTTTCAGAAAATCCTCCTTTGCAGGTGGGTCCAAAGCTGCACAAGGTTCATCTAAAAGAAATATTTTTGCCGGGGACATAAGAGTTTTTGCTAACAGAGCTCTTTGCTGCTGTCCTCCTGAAAGAGAATCGAGTCTTCTATTAGCCAAACTTGCAATGCCTACTCTCTGCATTGTCGCCTCTAATTCACAACATTTATTAATCCAAGAATTAGGATATGCTAGAAGAGTCTTAATTTGAAATGGGTTATTACTTCTTGATTTTGAATACTTTATTTGACCAAGAGATACCAATTTTTCAACTGTAATGGGGAACTTCCAATTCATAGAACTCCTTTGAGGCATAAGTGCCACAAGAGCTCTAGATCTATATAAATTTTCACCGTCAATTTTTATTTCGCCTTTATCTGGATTATTTTGTCCTTGCAAAATTCTCAAAAGAGTTGATTTGCCTGCGCCATTTGGGCCAACTAACGCTGTTAGAGTTCCAGGTTTAATCTCAAACGATACCTTATTCAAAACTGGCTTACTTTTTTTTGCGTATGCAAAGGTTAAATTTTCAGCAACTAAAGTAGCCATTAATTAATCTTTCAAAAAAGTCACTTTACAAGCTTACCAATAATACAAGTTGCGTATTATTTTCATAACATTTGATAGCTTTACTTGTCAGACGGAATGAAAATGATTATCATTTTTAAGTATTTAATTATTTTTCATGTCAATTTTTAAAAGACTTTTAACAAATAAAAAAGGTTCGAGTAAGTCAATTATAAAAAATTCCGTAGTAGCTGGAACGATTATATTTTCAGGTTTTGGGCAGGATGTTATGGCTAAAGGAAAGTCATATGTAGCAGTAGAACCACTAGTTTGCGATTTAGTTAAATCAATTGCATTACCATCTGACGAAGTCAAATGCTTAGTAGATAGAAAACAAGATGTTCATGACTTAAAGATCAATCCAAGGCAAGCTCAATTACTAAATAGCGCAGATAAAGTATTTACTCTTGGTAAAGAAATGACTCCAAGCATGAGAAATTGGGAAAATAAAAAAAATACTGTTGTTGTAGGTGTTAGTGCAATAGACGTAGATGATCATTCTGATCATGGAGGTCATGACGATCATTCTGAACATTCAGCTAAAGTAGATGATCATTCAGACCATGGAGGACATGATGATCATGCTAAAGGTGCTTTCGAATGGGCAGGAAAATTTCAACTTTCTAAGGGTTCTTACAAATGGTCATTTGAAAAAGTCGATGGCGAATATGCAGATCCTGCAATGAAGATGGTAATTCTCAAATCTAATGACATAGAAGGATCTGAAGATTTAGCCAAAGAATTATTAGAATCTAAAGACTCAATAAGCAGAAAAAATGAAGGTACTTTGATAGCAAGTAATAAAGCTTTTGTTCTTAACTTTGATCAAAGAAAAGAAAGTACTGTTTTTAACGTAGATATCAAAGAAGATGGTCAATATATATTTTTTACTGAACACATGCCTTTTGAGTTTGAAGCAACTCAACACTTTTTTAAAGACGTTTCAAATAGTGATGTAGAACCAATAGCACAAGTTCCAGACGAAGGAGAGGGGCATCATCATCATGACCATGGAGGTCTAGATCCACATGTATGGCATGATCCGCATAACATCATAAAAATGGGAGATCTTATAAGCAAAAGTTTAAAGAAAGATATTTCAGTTTTTAATAGAGGTGACAGAAAACTAATTAATGAAAGATTAGAAAAAGCTGATTCTCTCTTAGAAGGCTTAGATAGTTGGATCATCGAACAAGTAAGCTCTATTCCTGAGGAAAACAGAGTAATTGTCTCTAAACATAAAGCATTGGGATACTACGGGGATGCATTTGGTTTTGAAACCATTAGTTTACTTGACTTTCTTGGAGACTCCTCAAGCTTAAGGCCAGACAACATAAGTTCTACTTTAAAAATGTTAGATGAAGAGAAAGTTCAGGCAATATTTCCTGAACAAATTCCAGCATCTAAGTTATTAAGGAACTTAAGTAGACAAAGTTCCGTTCCTTTAGCTTCAAATCAAATATTCGTTGATGGATTGATGATGGATGGCAATACGGTTTCAGTTGCTGTTCACAATACTTGTACAATTGTTAACTCATTGGGTGGAAGCTGTGATAAAGAATCTGGCTCCAATCTTGAGTCTGAATGGTACAAACTTTCAGATTAAATTTTTCTAATAAAAACGGTTTTCATTTCTTATTATTACTATTATTAAACTATTGTTTATTTAGTAAAAATCAGTAAATGAGCATCAAAGATAAAATTCCCGTAACCATCCTCACTGGATTCTTAGGTTCAGGGAAGACTACTTTGCTTAATAGAATTTTAAGTGAAGAGCACGGAAAAAGAATAGCCGTAATTGAGAATGAATACGGTGAAGTAGGTATAGATCAAGGGCTTGTAATTAATGCCGATGAAGAAGTGTTTGAGATGTCAAACGGGTGTATTTGTTGTACTGTTCGCGGTGACTTAATAAGAGTCCTTGGCAACCTTATGAAAAGAAGAGATAAGTTTGACTATGTTTTAGTAGAAACGACAGGATTAGCAGATCCTGGACCAGTTGCTCAAACATTTTTCATGGATGAAGAGATAAGTTCTGAATTCACTCTCGATGGAATTGTAACTTTAGTTGACGCTGCACATATTGATCAGCAACTAGGAAGGAGTGATGAAAGTTCAGAACAAGTAGCATTTGCAGATGTTCTTGTCCTTAATAAAACTGATTTAGTCTCTGATGATGCACTAGATACTCTTGAATCGAGATTGAGAGATATGAATCGAATGACTCGAATTATTCGAGCCGAAAATGCCAAAGTACCAATTGAAACAGTCTTAAATCTAAGTGCATTTGATCTTGATCAGATCCTTAAACGCAGGCCAACATTCCTTGAACCAGAATATCCTTTTGAATGGACAGGTGTTTATGATCTTGATGCAGGTAAATATGAATTAATACTAGAAGAAGGACCAGATCCAGAAATGTCCCTAGTAGCTCTCGTTAACCAAGGTGATAGTGAGGAGGAACTAAAAGACGGTGCTGAATCCTCCGTGAGACTTTATGCAGAAAAAGCTAATAATTTTGAACCTGGGAATACCATCCCATATGGAGAACATATAAATCTCAAATTGGAGGATAAAGGAAATAAATCTTTCATCTTGAACATAGAAAAACCAACAAAAATAGGTTTGTTTACACAGCACACCGCTGAAGAATTCAATATGAAAATCATTAAAAGTGAGGAAAATAAAGAGATTCCCTTTAATACTGAAAGATTCTGGCAAGCAGAGCATGAACATGATGATGAAGTTAGCTCAATTGCTATAGAGCGTTTTGGAGATGTTGACCCAGAAAAACTAAATACCTGGATGGGAAGGCTTCTCTCAGAAAAAGGGGTGGATATATTCAGAACTAAAGGTTTCATAAGTTACTCTGGTAACCCAAGGCGAATAGTTTTCCAAGGAGTACATATGTTATTTACTGCACAACCTGATAAAGAATGGGGTAATGAACCTCGTAGAAATCAACTTGTTTTTATCGGTAGAAATCTAAATGAAAAAGAGATGCAAGAAGGCTTTGATAAATGCCTGATATAGAAGCATTTAGCCCAAGAGGCATGTTCCACGAAGGATGGACAGCCGAAGTTAGCGATTATGCTATAGCATGTGGCTGGGCTCTTAAAGGGAAACAATTTATTGTTGGCGATGTAGCAGGTGGTATTTTTGCATTCGAAGGAGATACTGGAAAAATTATTTGGAAAAAAGAAAATACTCACTCTGGTGGTCTACTAGCAATGGCAATTCATCCAGAGGGTGATATTTTTGCATCATCAGGTCAGGATGGAATAGTTCAAATTTGTAATTGCCATGAAGGTAAAGTTATTAAAACACTTGATCTTGGCAAAGGTTGGGTAGAACACCTCAAGTGGTCGAATGACGGTTTATTTCTTGCGATAGCTTCCTCAAAAAAAGTATATGTTTTTAATGAAATTGGTGAAGAGAAATGGATCTCAGAAGACCATCCAAGCACAGTAAGTGCAATAACGTGGTCAAATAAAAATGAGCTAGCAACTGCTTGCTATGGAAGAGTGACATTCTTTGACATAGTTAATAATAAAACGAATCAAAAACTCGAATGGCAAGGATCATTGGTATCTATGGAATTAAGCCCTGATGGAGATATAGTTGCCTGTGGGAGTCAAGACAATTCAGTTCATTTTTGGAGAAGATCAACAGGAATGGATGCTGAAATGACTGGATACCCTGGCAAACCAAGTCATCTTTCTTTTGATGACAGCGGAAAATTATTAGCAACTAGTGGTAGTGAAAGAATTACAGTTTGGAGCTTTATGGGAAATGGACCAGAGGGGACTATGCCAGGAGAACTATGTCACCATACAGAACCCATTTCGAGCCTAGCCTTTTCAAATAAAGGTATGCTAGTAGCCTCAGGATCTAGGGATGGTTCTGTTGTGGCAAGTTTCCTAAAAAATGACGGCAATGGAGACCCAGTTGGAGCTGCATATGCTGGAGATTTAGTAGGGGCAATATCATGGCGACCTGATGATTGTGCACTTGCAGCAGTTAATGCAAAAGGTGTTGTAAATGTATGGAAATTTAAAGTTCGTACTAACCTTTTTTCAAAAGGATTTAAGTAAAAAGTAGAAATTTATAATTACCAATAGTTAGCTTTTAAATGTCTTTCCATACAAATGACCTCACAGTCATTATCTATTCCTTTTGGGTGAATATCGCAATATGAGAGACATTGAAAATATTCGTCTATAGGATTAGATTTATCAGTTTTACTAACTTCTTTCGACTGCTTCATAAAAGAATTCCTCAATTATTTAAAATTAAGATAGTCGAATTAAATATCAAAAGAAATAAGCAAAACTTACTAAAAATATCTCAAAAAAAATTAGCGCAATTGATTACTACTCTCGGACATTTTTAATTAAAAAGCAATGCGTATAAAAACGGATTGTCTTTAGAGTGATATTTTCCTAATTTTATATTGTTGAGTTCTAGGAGGTCTTTCAAAATGATCGATAGCCTGCCTGAAATTTCGTAATAAAACTAACTAATTTAATTAACTGCTCCAATTATTTTTTATAAATGTCTAAGCTTCCTTCTTCTGCATCGTTTAGGTGCCCTTTAAGAAACAAGCTTAATTCTAGAGTTTTTGCCCCAGTTAAAGACAATTAGTTAATTTTGGTGAGCATTAGCTTAATAGAAGTTAGCAACAAGGATCCAAGATTTAGGTGCGTTATTAACTTCAGTAAAAAAATATAAGTAAGAGATAAAAGAGGGCTTAAATTAGCCCTCTTTTTTTAATAAGATGACTTTCTTCTGGTTTTACGGATAATGATTAAAACAATAAAATTTTAAAATGGTTCAATATTATTGTCCATATTGCAATCCTAAATATCAATTTCAGAAAAAATCCTCAAAAGGTACTCTGATTTGTGACTTGTGCGGGGAGGATCTGGTAAAAAAACCACTTATTAGGTTGAACCAGATAATTGCTTTAGTTGCTGTTTCGTCTTTACTTATACCGTTAATATATACTTTTATTTTTTTAATTAAAAATCAAATCAATCCTTCTCAAAAAAATTATCAAGCAAAAAGTTATTTGATGATATTTATTAAAGATCAGATTTCATAAAACAAATTGGAAATTTCACGGGGAAATTTTTATTTCCAAATTTTTTACATATTTATTTTAAAAAGTAATTGTTTATACATCTCAAAAATAACTCTGGATAAATAATCTAAATATTGATTAAAAATAACTAAATGGTCATCTCATCCAATAGTTTTACTCAAAAATATAATTTTGAATGTAAAACCTCAGATCAGAATCAAGAAAATAACCTATCAAGTAATAAAACATTTTTAAAAAATAACTTTTTAAACCCTTCTAATGATCATGGTTATTTTTGTGCATGCATAGAATGTCGACCAATCGGGAATGATCATGAAAATTTTATGGCAGATATGCCTGATGATCCTGCTGAAATAATTTCAGATTTTTCTAGGATGGGTCTTATCAAAAATGAAGCATATGAAATTGCTGATGCTATTTCAACTGCAGAAATGAGAGATCTATTGTTTTACAAAAACGCTTCAAATGGTGATCCATATAAAGAACAACTTCTTAGAGAATTAGCTAAGGAAGCTGGTGGATTAGACCAAGCTTTTCAAGCAGCATTTGGACCTCAAGCAGGTAGCTTCTTTGCTAAAACTAAAGCTTCTTCACCAATGGGAAGAAGACAATTTTTATCTAGCCTAGCGGCAGGTGCAGCACTAATTACAGTTGCTTGCTCTAATCAAAACAAGCCTTCCAAACAACCAATTGATGACACGCCTATAAATGTCAATAATTTAGAGAAGCAAACTTTAAGAGTTGGTTTCATACCAATAACATGCGCCTCTCCAATAATCATGGCGGAACCGATGGGTTTCTACAGCAAGTTTGGAATGGATGTAAAAGTTGTCAAAATGCCAAGTTGGGGGGCAGTTAGAGATTCAGCAATTGCTGGTGAATTAGATGCTTACCATATGCTTGCTCCAATGCCAATATCCATGACTCTTGGATTAGGGACTGCACCATTTAGTGTGAAACTGGCAAGCATTGAAAATATAAATGGTCAAGCTATTACTGTTGCCAAACGTCATAAAGGGAAAGTAAATGGTCCTGCTGATATGAAGGGATTTGTATTTGGAGTTCCATTCCCATACTCAATGCATAATCTTTTATTAAGATATTATCTTGCCAAAGGTGGGGTTGATCCAGATAAAGATGTTCAGATTCGTCCTGTTCCACCACCAGATAGTATCGCACAATTAGTTGCCGGTGATATCGACGCATATTTAATGCCTGATCCGTTTAATCAAAGGGCAGTTTACGAAGATGCAGGTTTTATACATCTACTCACTAAAGAATTATGGCCAGGGCATCCATGTTGTGCATTTGCAGCTGGTGAACCATGGATTAAAGAACATCCTGAAACTTTCAGAGCTCTTAATAAATCTATTATTGATGCTGCTGCTTATGTCTCAACTCCTTCTAACAGAAAAGAAGTAGCTAAAGCTATTTCTGGAAGGGGATTTTTAAATCAACCCACAGAAGTTGTTGAAGCTGTACTTACAGGCAAATTTGAAGATGGACTTGGTAAATCTCAAAATGTACCTGATAGAATTGATTTCAAACCTTATCCATGGCAAAGCTTCTCTCACTGGATACAGTCTCAATTAATTCGTTGGGATTTAGGTGGAGCTGTAGCAGCTATTCAAGCTGGCGATTTCAACCCTAATAGCGCTTCAATATTTTTAACAGATGAAGCTCAAGCTTTAGAAAGAGAAATGGGGGGTAATCCACCAACTGCAAGATTTAGAAAAGAGATACTTGCTTACGACGAGTTTGATCCAAGTAAACCAATGAAATACATAAAAGACCAAATAAAAAGAGATGGTTTTTAGATAAATAACCATTAAATCTTTTATAAATGAATAAAGTAATTTCAACTAGGCTTAAGCTTTTTGTTACCATTTCTAGTCTCTTAATTTTTATAATCTTGTGGCAAATAGTTGCTCAGCAAGGCTTATTAGTTAAAAATTTCCCAGGATCGTTTAAAACCATAAGCTCCCTTATTTGGTGGGTATCTGATCCCTTTTTTGATAATGGTCCAAATGACTTAGGAATTGGAACTAATTTACTTATAAGCCTTAGGAGAGTATTAATTGGATACAGCTTAGCTGTTTTAGTAGCTGTTCCCCTTGGAGTATTTATGGGAATGTCTAAATTAGCTCAGTCTTCTTTAAACCCATACGTGCAACTTCTAAAGCCTGTTTCTCCATTAGCTTGGCTTCCTGTAGGCCTTTTTGTTTTTAGAAATTCTGAGATTACTGGCATTTTTGTAATTTTTATTACTAGTATTTGGCCTACGTTAATTAATACTGCTTTTGGAGTAGCAAGTATTAATCCTGATTATTTAAAGGTATCGAAATCTCTCGGGGCTAGTAAATCAACAACTATTAGAAGAGTTATTTTGCCAGCAATCATGCCAAACATTCTTGCTGGAATGAGAATATCAATGGGTACAGCTTGGCTCGTTATTGTTGCTGCAGAAATGTTGTTGGGTACAGGTATTGGTTATTTTATATGGAATGAATGGAACAATTTATCTCTTGAGAATATCTTTGTCGCAATCATAATAATTGGTTTTACGGGATTTATTTTGGATCAACTTTTTGGCTATCTTCAAGAGAAATTTGACTATAGTGTCTAACCTTAATTCTTTAAATCTTTAAAAAATGTCAAAAAATCTAAATTCAAAAAAAACTAATAGCCACCTTAAATTAAATAATCTAGGAAAAACTTTCTACAAAGAAAAAAAATTTTTTGATTTTTATTCAAAAGGAAATAGAAGTGGGTTCGAGGCTATCAAAGATATTAATCTAGAGATAGAAAAGAACACCTTCGTATCTATAATAGGTCCTTCAGGTTGTGGCAAATCAACATTACTAAATTTAATAGCAGGCTTACAAACTCCAACAACTGGGAATATCATTATTGACGGACAAGCTATAAAAGGTCCAGGTCCCGATAGAGGTGTTATTTTTCAAAATTACGCTTTAATGCCATGGCTTACAACAATTGAGAACATTCAGTTTGCCTTAAATACTGTTTTCCCAGCAAAAACAAACGCTGATATTAAAGAAAGAGCGAGAAAATATTTAAGAATGGTTGGTTTAGAAAAAGCTTCAAACAAATTCCCAAAAGAATTATCTGGAGGAATGAAGCAAAGAGTTGCAATAGCTAGAGCCTTATCTATAAATCCAAATATGTTGTTGATGGACGAACCTTTCGGGGCTCTTGATGCATTAACCAGATCCTATTTACAAGATGAACTATTATCAATTTGGAGAAAAAATAAAGTAACCGTTGTTTTAATTACTCATAGTATTGAAGAAGCATTGCTTTTGTCTGACAAGATTGTTTTGATGTCAAGCGGTCCCTCCGCCATAATTTCTGAGGAAATTTCAGTTGATTTAGAAAGGCCAAGAGATAGAGAAAAAATAGAACAAGATCCTACATATTTAAAAATAAAAATGCGTTTGGAAAAGCATCTATTAAGAGAAACAAGAGCTGTAGAAGAGGTTACTTAGACTTCTTCTGCAATAAAAAAAACAACAATTAATTATGACTTTACCCACATTTACACAATTACTATTAAAAGCAAAAAAAGAAAAAAATTTATCCTTTGAAGATTTAGGTAAATTAATTAATAGAGATGAAGTATGGGTTGCAAGCTTATTTTATGGGCAAGCTACAGCTTCTGAAGGAGAAGCTAATATTTTAATTAATGCTCTAGATTTACAATCAGAACTAGAAGATCAATTGACAACACCGCCAGTGAAAGGCTGCCTAGATCCTGTTATTCCTACAGATCCTCTTATTTATAGATTCTATGAAATAATGCAAGTGTATGGACTACCAATGAAGGATGTAATACAAGAAAAATTTGGCGATGGAATTATGAGTGCAATTGACTTTTCCATTGAAGTTGATAAGGTAAATGACCCAAAAGGCGATAGGGTATTAGTAAAAATGTGTGGTAAATTCTTGCCCTATAAAAAGTGGTAAATATTTATTTTCGTCTTTAGGAATATAAAACCATAATTAATTATTCATTCATCATTTTCATTAAGTTTAAGAGTCTTATTAACTTCACTCTCGAATTCTTTAGATGCAGATTGTAAACCCTTTATGGTTTTGCCAATAGTTTTCCCAAGTTGAGGCAAACGTTTTGGCCCAAAAATTAGCAATGCAAGTACAACAATTACAGCGATTTCTGGTATACCAATTCCGAAAATGTTCATTAAAAATTCAATAATAATTAATTATAAAAAATTTTTCTTCTGCTAAAAGTAACTAAAATCACACATTTTTTTAATCTATTAACAATGGAAAGAAGTTGGGATCCATATTATAAATATTTCAAAGAATTTGAATTTAATCTCTTTGAAATTTTTATATTTTTAGAATTTCAAAAAGAAATTATTGATTTGGGATATATCGGACAAAGTCAAATCAACCAAAATGTTCTAAATCCAGGCCAGTTTTGTGTTGTCGATGGATTAATAAAGATAGTTCATGATTTGCCAAAATTCCTACATGATGAAAAATTTAAAAATAATTTAGATATAGAAAAATGGAAAATAGATTCCTATAATTTACTTTCTTTAGATATAAAGTGGGTAAAAAAATCATCAATAATAATAATTTAATTTTTAAGGAATATTTATTATAAATTTAACTATTATCTTATAATATAAATTTTCTAAATATTATTTAAGAACCAATATTTATCAGTGGATAATGATAACCATTTTCAAAATATAGAAATTAATTTTTTTTAAAAAGTGTAACTAAGCCTGCTACAATTAATTTTTTAGGCTATATTGTTAATAATTAATTTAAAATTTACTATTATGATTACTACAAATCCAAAAATATTATTTACAGTTAAATCTACTTCAAATGAAGAAGAAGTATGCCCCGGTTGCGGTTGCGTTTGTCCTTGTGAATGTTCAGATTGTAAAGAATGTTCACCTTGTAAAGATCATTAAATCCCCTAAATCAAATAAAAAATATTTTTTTTGGTAAATTTCCAGAAATTAGTTCCACTTACTGATATTAAAGAATTTTGAAAATTACTATTTGATATTTATAAATTTCAAAGACCTAGTTCTGTAAGGCTGGGGAAATCTTCTGATCGTGCACCTTCTTCCCATGTAAAAAGACAATCTTTTTATTTATAGAAATATCGTTTATACTTGCTTCTCTTCTACGCATTAAACCAGTTTCAGAAAATTCCCAATTTTCATTCCCATATGCACGAAAATAATTATATTCCTTGTCATGCCATTCATATTGGAATCGAACAGAAATTCGATTTGAATCATATGCCCACAATTCTTTAATAAATTTATAACCAATTTCTTTTGTCCATTTTCGATTCAAAAATTCTACAATTTTTTCTCTACCTCTTATAAATTCATTTCTATTTCTCCAAAAACTATCTTCTGTATAAGCAAGCGATACAGTAAATGGATCTTACGTATTCCAAGCATTTTCGGCAATCTCACTTTTTTTATTGCTGTTTCTGCGTCAAAAGGAGGTAAAGGAGGTTTTATCGACATATGCTATTTAATGAATTGGGTTATCTAAATAATAAAAAAAACACTTATTTAATGATGATAATCAAAGGGGCAATTTCAAAAAAGTTAAAATTTTTAGGCAATTATCCTCTGCAAAGAGATTTACTTAAACATGAATTTTTACTCTCTTTATAAATTTGATCATTAACATTTTCTAATTTAATCTCATTATTAATTACTTGAATCTTTTTCCCACAATGTTCCTTGCAACCTCCATTCAATATATTATGTGCAAATAAATTAGAAATATTTGTTAGAAGTAAAAGAAAAATTATTTTATATATTTGATAAAAATAAGACTTCATTTTTAATATTATTTCCCCAGAATTATTAAATTAATAATACCAATTAGTTCCAAGGAGTGTTTATAAGTCCCCAGATATCAAAGAAGAAAAATAAAACTGCAATAGTAACAAGATCCCATGCTCTTTCCCTAAAAGCCCAAGGCGCTATAAAAACTTCTCCAAGTCCGTGAAGAGCAGCACCTATTGGTAGATGATCAAGAACCAGCAAACTGTGTGAGAGGATAAAAAGAAAGCTTGCGAAATATCTAAAAAAAACAAATTGCCAATTACTAGAACTCATACCTTTTAGATTTTTAAGAAATATACTTCAATGATCAAAATAATGAAATAGATAGAGTAAAGAGATATTATTTTTGGTAGTCATAAATACGAATAAAGATTTGAAGCTCAAGTAAAAATTACTAAACGAAGAAATAGATGTTTTCAGATTATCGTCCTAAAAATAGTTTTGATGAATACTTTAAGGATAATGTGAACTCTGCTAGAGAAATATTAATCCCTCTTTTGTCCTCTTTAGACAATATGGGAATTGAAGAATTAAATAGGAATCATTCTGCAGCAAAAAAATTATTACTAAGACATGGTGCTACCTTTAGATTAAATGATACGGGTTTAAAAGGGACGGAGAGAATATTACCTTTTGATCCTTTGCCAAGAATAATAAGTAAAGATGATTGGATAACATTAGAAAAAGGTCTTAAACAAAGGCTTGAGGCAATTGATTTATTTCTCAATGATATTTATAATTCTCAAAATATAATTAATGATGGGATAATTCCAAGAGAATTAATAGAGAGTTCAGAAGGTTGGAGACCTCAAATGATAGGTTTCAAACCTCCATTAAATAAATGGTGCCAAATTTCAGGACTTGATTTGATAAGGGACAGGAAGGGTGATTGGCATGTTTTAGAAGATAATTTAAGATGCCCTTCTGGGGTTGCTTATTTTTTAGAAAATAGATTAGTTATGAAAAATATTTTTCCTAATCTTTTCTCTGGCAGAATAGTAAAACCAATTGATGAATATCCATCATATCTTTTAAAAACGCTTCAAGAACTTGCAGTTTGGACAGATACTCCCAAGATAGTTCTACTAACTCCAGGAATTTTTAATAGTGCTTATTTTGAGCATAGTTATTTGGCTCAAGAAATGGGCATCCAACTAGTTCAGGGTCATGACTTAGTTTGCAATGATGATTATGTATATTTGAAAACCACCTCTGGATTAAAAAGAGTAGATGTCATTTACAGACGAATTGATGATGATTTCTTAGATCCGCTAAATTTCAGAAAAGATTCCTGCCTCGGTGTTACTGGATTACTTGATGTTTTCAAGGCAGGTCATGTTGCTTTAGCAAATGCTCCTGGGACTGGAATAGCAGATGACAAAATGATTTATTCTTTTGTCCCAAAAATGATTAAATATTATCTTGATGAAGAAATTATTATTAAAAATGTAGAAACTTATATTTGTCATTACCAAAAGGATCGAGAGTATGTTCTAGAAAACTTATCAAAACTTGTTGTTAAGTCTGTCGCAGAAGCTGGGGGTTATGGAATGTTAATTGGGCCTCACTCAACAACCAATGAAATAGAAGAATTCGCTAATAAAATTAAACAAAATCCTCGAAATTTCATAGCTCAACCTACATTAGAATTATCTACTGTGCCATCGTTGTGCAATGGAGAACTATATCCATGTCATGTTGATTTAAGACCTTACATCTTGAGAGGAAAAGATTCATGGGTTAGCCCAGGTGGTCTTACGAGGGTAGCCTTAAAGAAGGGATCATTAGTCGTCAATTCTTCTCAAGGTGGAGGATGCAAAGATACATGGGTTGTAGGTAAATAATATGCTTTTAAGTCGTGTGGCAGAATCTCTTTATTGGATAAATCGTTATTTAGAACGCGCGGAAAACATATCTCGTTTCGTGGAAGTAAGTGAAGCGATGTCATTAGATTGTCCACCAGGAAGTGCAGAACCTTGGCTCCCGTTAATAGATGCTTCGAGTGACAGAGAATCTTTTGATAAAAGATTTCCAGAGAAAAAACCAGATGACGTTATTAATTTTTTAATAAGAGATCGTTTAAACCCAAATAGTATAATCTCTTGCATTCAAATGGCAAGAGAAAATGCAAGACAAATCAGAGATGTGATGACCACAGAAATGTGGGAGCAAATTAATATTTTATATTGGAATATGCAAGAAGGAGAGGCAATATGGAATAAACCAAGACAAGAACAACTAAGTGAAATAAGGAGGGAATGCCAGCTTTTTTATGGAATTACAGATGCTACTCTCAGCAAAGATCTTGCTTGGAGATTTAGCATTCTTGGAAGATTAATCGAAAGGGCTGACAAAACATCAAGAATTTTAGATGTTAAATATTATTTACTCCTTCCCAGCTTAGATGAACTTGGAGGAGTACTTGATGAGCTGCAATGGATTGCACTTTTACGTTCAGCTGGAGCTTATCAAATGTTTAGGAAAGCAGTGCAAAATTCAATAAAGCCTAATTCAGTTGCGAGATTTCTTTTACTGGATCCAATTTTCCCTAGATCAGTAAGATACTGTCTTGATGGGATAAGCAATACTCTTAAAACAATAGATGTCTCTCCATCTACTGAAAATCCCTCAGAATTAGAATGCATGAGAGGTTTGCTAAAAGCAAAGTGGAGTTATATCAGAATTGAAGATATAATTAATGCTGGTTTACATGAAGCAATCGATTCATTGCAAATGGATTTAAATAAATTAAATGATCTCATTCAAGAGAAATACTTTATTAATTAAAAAGCTTTTTAATGAGAATTAAATACATTCACAAACTTGAATATAAATACGAAGACCCTGTTCAATTAGGCGAGCATAGATTATGTATAAAGCCAAGGTCAAATGGATTCCAAAAGCTAAAGAATTTTGAATTAAAAATAACCCCAGAACCAGAAATTATTTATCCATTACTTGCTGCCAGCGGAGAAGAGATTAATAGAATCAGATTCAATGGATTAACAGATAATTTAATTATTGAATCAATCAGTGAAGTTGAAACTGTTAAACATCCAAACATTATTGATGGAGTTAAAAATAGAGATTTAACATTACCTTTTTGTAGAAGTATTATTAACAGAGATTTGCAGGGAGCATTAGAGGGATGGATGCCTAATGGACAACACGACCCCTCTGCTGTAGAACTTGCCCAGGAAGCTTTAGCAGGAAGCATTAATAACGCATTATCATTTACCTACCAGTTAATAGAGATAATTCAAGATCGGGTTAAATATACCAAAAGACATACAGGTCCAGCATGGCCGGCTAGCAGAACACTTAGAGAACGTATAGGTTCATGCAGAGATTTAGCAATGCTGATGGTTGAAGCTTGCAGGTCTATAGGTATCCCAAGTAGGTTTGTAAGTGGTTATCATTTTGAAGATCCGTTACCCTCTGAGTTGGATTTACACGCTTGGGCCGAATTATATATTCCAGGTGCTGGTTGGAGAGGTTTTGATCCAAGCGGGAAAGGATTAATAGATGATAGATATTTAACATTGGTATCATCTTCAAAATCTAATTTAACCTCTGTAATCACAGGAAACTTCATAGGAAAAAATAATCTAGAAAATACTTTATCCTGGGAAATCAAACCTCTTGAGATTAAATAAAGACTAAATTTTAATCTTTTAAATGACGAAAAATATAAATAATAATATGTTTCTTTTTTAGTGTTAGTTGATACGTTCTTAGATGAATATATCTGTTTTCATTTGTTTAATCTTTAAAGAAAATTGAACTCAAGTTTAGAAATTCCAGTTATCAAATCAAATAAATCAAAAATGTTTGAATTGATAAGTTATGAAAAATTTCGCGATACAAAAGACGTAAGATTTTTTGATATTAGTGTTAATGATTCAAATTATAGAGATCTAGTTATTCACAGTGGTCCTGCAGTTAGTCCTCCAAATGATGAAGATTTTAATAATTGGCAATTTTACATACATCACAATCAAGAAGATAATCTATTAGCTATCTCTGGGGGTAGAACATTTTTTCTTGTAAATTTTGGTTGGGATTATCCTTTTTATAAAGTTAGATTAGAATCTTGCGGATATATTTTAAGGATACCTAGAGGAACTTTTCATAGATCGGTATCTGACGAAAACGGTTCCATAGTTTTAAATCAAGCCATTAGAGATAAAGGAGGTTCAGTTGAATCTGAATTCAAAGTTACCAATAGCAAAGATAATAAAAAACTTCTAGATTGTATAACTAATTTAGAGCCTAGATTTAAAATTTATAGTGTTAAATAATCTTAAAAAGGGATTCTAAATTTATTCATCGATTTAAAAAATTATCTAATTGTTATAAAATAATAATATTCGAATTCTCTAGTATGAAATTTTTCAGATTTATAAAATATCTTTTATGCATAACTTTTTCTTTCTTAGTTTTATCCTCTCCAGTTTTTGCTGGGGCAAATGTAGCTGTTAAGGGCGAGGGAGATGAAGTTCCAAGTTATGTAAGATCTAATATTACAGGATTTGATTTCCATGGAGAGGATCTTCATTTGTCATCTATAGCTGGAGCAGTGGCAAGAGATGCAGATTTTAGTGACGTTGATTTACATGGGACAACCTTAACCCTATCTGATTTAAAAGGTTCTAATTTAAATGGAATCGACCTGACCGATACTCTTTCTGATCGAGTTAATTTCCAAAAAACAGATCTTAGAAATGCTGTTTTAATAAATATGATCGCATCAGGTAGCAGTTTTGCAGGAGCTCAAATAGAAGGAGCGGATTTTTCTTACGCTATTCTTGACAGCGAAGATCAAAGAAATCTTTGTGAAATTGCTGATGGTATCAATCCAACAACAGGCGTTTCAACTAGAGAAAGTCTTGAGTGTAGCTAGTACAAAAACTATAAGTAAACTTCTTATAAATAAACTTTCTTACCATTATTAAATTTATAAATCCTTTGTTCATCATCTTGAAATATCATTTCACCATTTAATTTGGATTTCTTAAATTTTGAAAGCCTTGCTCTGTGAATATTAGATTTTCTATTAATATTTTCTTCGTTGTCATAACTCCCAATATAGATATTTATATTAGGGTTTGAAAAGGTTTTTTCTTCCTCTCTTAAAAAAATTCTTTCAATATTTGTTTGCGTGCTTTGAAGTTTATTTTTAAATTTTTTTAATTTTAAGTTCTTTGATTTTTTAGATTTAATTTTTTTGTAGACAAAAAAAATAAGTCCTAAAATTAGAAAAAATAAAAATATATTCATTAACTATTTAATTTTTATTTTAATATCTACGCCTAAGTTACTTTTAGTAGTTAATATTTCTTTTCTTAAAATTCCATAAGTAAAAATTCTAGATAAAGTTTTCAAAGATTTAAAAACCAAAAAAACAGTAAATAAAAAGAAAACAATAATATTTTCTACAAGAATATTTTTATTTTTATTATCTAGATTGCTCATGTAATTGTTAATTCAATTATTTTTCATCATTATTTGCATATGGTCCGAAAAATTCACTAGCGTCTCTTCCCATTACTTTAGCAAGATTTAAACTTTTATCTATATCCCATTTAGATGCCATTCCATAAAGAATACCTGCAGCAAAAGAATCACCACATCCATAAGAATCAACCTTTAATTTTTTGTTTTTAAGAGCCTTATATCTTCCTCCTGGGAATATTATGCCTCCCTTCTCTCCCTCGGTTTTAATAGTATATTTGGGTTTTAACAATAATTCAGAAAAAGAAAAAACTTCTCCTGGATCAAGATTACTGCCTATTAATCCATCTAAAAGAACATTTGAATTATTAATTGTATTTAATCCTACCCTTGGTGTTGTACACAGTATTGGAGCTGATCTAGCCATTTTAAAAATCTCTGAATCAGATGCAGTAATAAAAATTCCGTCCATTTTTTTTAAAATGTTCCATTCTAAATTGTCTTTATGAGTTGGAGCTAACCTTTCTCCAATAACTGTTATTGCTCTTTCACCTTGAGAGTCAATTAAACTAAATCCTCTTCTAGTTGGTTTATCACGCCAAGCTACATGCAACTTGATTCCCATATTTGAGAGAATCTTGAAACACTTATCTCCATAATCATCATTACCTAATGACGTAAAGAAATGAATTTGGTTTAAAGTTAAATCAGAAAGTATTTTCGCGATAATAGATCCACCACCAGCTGGATACTCAAGGGACTTTTCAGAATGAGAAATAACTCCGGATTTTGGTAATTGATCAACTTTTAAAAAATTTATCCATTCAACATGACCAATAACTGCAAAATTTAAATTTCCTTTTTTAAATTTATAGTCTTCAACTTTATTATTCTTGTCAACAGCCATAAGCTTTAAAATACTATTATTAAAAGAAATATTTTTAACAAGTGAATTCATTTAACATTTTAAAAGATAATAAACAGATACTATCTTTTCTTTACCTTTTTCTATCAATTTTGGGAGCTGTTCTGCCAATGTTGGCAAATTTCGAATTTGCTAGGGAATATGGAAACAGCTTTGATATAAATAACTTCATTTCTTTAGCGAACGCAAACCCTGCAGCTCAGTCAATTTCTAGAGACTTATTAGTAGGTGCAAGTGCTATTTTTATATGGATAGTAAATGAATCAAAAAAACTAAATATGAAGAATATGTGGGTTGTATACATTGGCACTTTTCTTATAGCCTTCGCATTCTCTGCACCTTTTTTCTTATTTCTAAGAGAGAGAAGAATTATTGAATTAGAAAAGATTAATTAAAATAATCTCTTAAAAAGAATTGTAAAGGCAATAAAGCAACAAGAAGAAATTGAAAGCCAGATTATTGAAGCATAACCAAATAGATCTAATATGCGCCCTGAAATAAATGGTCCAAAAAAATAACCCATAGCGAAACATTGTGATAAAAGAGCAAGTGCAAAACCTTTTTTATTTGAAGGAGCTATTCTGAAAACGACATCTGTTGATGTTGGAAGAAATGAAGCAGTCCCTAAACTTACTAAAATTAATGCCAAAGAAATTAAATAAAACGCTGGGATATTTAGATAACTAGAAATAAATAATAAAAATGAAGCGAAAGAGAAATTTATTAAACTAAATTTCAAGCCAAATAATCTTTCTTTCTTAGATATCCAAGAACCGACAGGCCATTGTAAAAACAACAATAAAATTAACTGAATAGAAATTATAAGACTAATAATTTCTTTGCTTAATGCATCACGATATATTCCACCTTTAACAAGATCCAGAGGCAAAGTTACTTGTATCAAGGCTAAAGAGGTAGTTATCAATAAAATAGATAAAATTATTATTGTTGAATTTTTATTCCATTTCAATTGTCCCTGATTAATTGGATCTACTAATTTTTTTTGAAAATTTTCTAAGTTTCTTTTAATAGAAGAACTATTTCTAGATATTAAATACGTGATAACTAACATACAAAATATATCATTTATAAATATTGATTTAGAATACAAAAAATTCGTCATATACCCCCCTAAGAATACCCCTAGAAATATTCCTAAAGCTTCCGAACTTCTAACAAGGGCATAAGCTTTACGTGTTTCGATAGGATGACAAAAATAGGGCACCCCAAACTCGGCAGCAGGCCAATATATTCCTGCAGCAGCCCCAACAAGTGATTGTCCAATTATGTACAAAAAAGTATCTCTTGAAAAAATGAGGCATAAGCTAGCGGCAATACTTAGTATTGAAGAAGTAATTATCGGAAATTGTATTTTTCCCGTTTTATTAAGATAATTACCTGTAAAGAGTCTTGTTATGGTTCCAATTATTGCTGAGATGGTAAATCCCAGGCCAATATCTGTCGCCGATAATCCTAGGTTATTAAAAATAAGTGATGTTAAATAAATAACACCTCCTGCTCCAAATGCAGCAAAAAATCTTATCTTGGTTATTAACCTCAAATGATAAGGAAATTGAATCCACCAATTTTTGCTAATTTGTAAACTATTTGGACTAATCACTAGTGAAATACATTTTTATAATTTTTTTTAGTTTTTGTTGTTTATTTTTTAATAATGGTTTAAAGGCTGCTGAAAAGATAAATATTAAGTTTGAAGAGATGGAAATCCCTCTTACTATAGAACAATTATCAAAATTAGAAAAATACAAAGATAATTCAACAGAATTAATAGATTGGTTAAAAAAAAATGGATTCATAAGAGTTTTTGAATTATCAAAATTTTTAGAATTTCCAGTTTTCAAAGAAGAGGGATTAAATAGAGAAATATTAAGAAGTTGGACAGGGCGTAAAATTATTACAGAACTGAGCAAAAGCATAAAAGTTCCAAATGACAATAATGGAACAGAAATATATAACACTATAGAAAATTTATTAGATCAAAAAAAAGAAGTTTCAACTTTAGACATCATAAAGGCATTACCATCAGAAGAAATTTCACTAGATATTGACAATCTAATTTTAATAATTTCATCTTGGAAAAATGAATTATCAATGCAACAAGAACTATTATCCAAATTAAATAAACTTGAAAGAACTAAACAAAATGCCTTTAAAAATACTGAAAAAAAATCAACTAAAGATCTAATAAAAATTGAAAAAAAAATTTATGCTCCTCACCGAGTGAAACCTTTTGAAATTGAAATATGGAAAAGCAATAAAATAAATTTCGATAAAGAATTGATAATATTTATGCCAGGACTTGGAGGCGAAATTAATAATTTCAAATGGATAGGTAACGAATTGGCCAGAAGAGGTTGGCCAATATTATTCATAGATCATAGAGGTAGTAATCTAGAATCATTCATAGACGTGCTCGATGGTAGGGAGACAATACCAGGAAGTGCAGACTTTTTCTTATATAGAATTAAAGATTTAGATGCTGTATTGAAAGCTCATGAAAATGGAGAATTTGGTTTCCCTAATAATTCTTATATTTTAATGGGGCATTCACTTGGTGCTTTAATAGCACTTTTATATGAAGGCAAGAAACCTACAGATCAACTAGAGGAAAAATGTGATTCAGCATTAAAAGACTTTGCGGTAACAAATTTATCAAAATTACTTCAATGTCAGTTGAGTGAAATACCATTCCCTAAGAAAAATAATTTTAATAAGGCCAGTGCCATAGTAGGTTTTAATTCATTTGGAAGTCTAGTATGGCCAAAAGAAAATAGTACAGGTATTAAAGCACCAACTCTTCTAATAGGTGGTACTTATGACCTTATTACACCTTTAATGAATGAACAATTTAGAGTGTTTTATGCTTTAGATAATCCATCAAATAGATTTCTAATTATTGAAGGAGCAAGTCATTTCTCTCCAATAAGAATTAATAAAAGCTATGAAGAAAATAATGACCTCTTCAAAATAAGTGAATCTTTTATTGGTTCAGAGCCAATATTAGTACAAGATTTATCTACTAAATTTATAGTTGAATTTTTAAAAAATATTAAAGACCAAAAGATCCCTAATGTAATTAAAAACCAAAGAGATTTAGGCCTTGACTTCCATCTTTTAGATCTTGAAACGATAAAAGAAATTTCCGAAAATTAGTACTCTATTCGTGGATCTAAATATGCGATTAAAATATCCACGAAGAGATTTAGAGAGACTATAAGCATAGAGGTAAAAATTACAATTCCTTGAACCAAGGTATAGTCTCTTTGAGAAATAGCTTCATGTAATCTTAAAGCTATACCTGGCCATGAGAAAGTCACCTCGAACAACAGAGCGCCTCCTGCTAAAGAGGCCATAGTCAAGCCAGAAATAGTGACAATTGGCAATAGAGCATTAGGCAATGCATGGTTTAAAAATATTTTTTTCCTCGATATTCCTCTACATATAGCAGCATTTACATAATCACTTTTAAATGTCTTATCCAAATTTACTCTTAATGAGCGGCTGAATATACCACTTAATAAAAAGCCAAGGGTAATCGAAGGAAGTGCGAGATGATAAAGACTATCTTTCAAGGCAATAATATTATTTGAAAGAATACTATCTAAAACTAGAAAACCTGTAATTTGTGGTTGTTGCTGAAATATAGGAAATCTTCCTCCAATTGGGGAAATATTAAAAAATACAGAAAATAATAATTGAGCTAACATTGCGCCCCAAAAAGGAGGGATCGCATATGTAGCAATTCCTAATATTCTCGAAATATAATCTGTCTTTTTCCCTTTATTTCTTAAACCAATTAATCCTAATGGAAATCCTATTAGTATGGCACTTGATATTGAAAAGAATCCAAGCTCAAGACTTGCAGGCAATGACTTTATAATAATATTAAGGACTGGCTCTTGGGTACTAAGAGATTGGCCCAAATCTAAGTGCAATATATTTTTAATATATAAAAAATATTGATTTATTAAAGGTTCATTTAGCCCTAATTTATTTCTTAGAAATTCTCTTGAAACCTCATCAGCACCAGATCCAAGTATGGCATCGACAGGATCGCCGGGAGCAACTCTCAACAAAATAAATACTAATGAAGAAATTATCCATAACATTATTGGTATAAGTGAAATTTTTAACAAGGAATAATTTAGTAGTTTGTTTAAATTTCTACTCATCAATAAGCTTAAGATCACTCAACGAAATAATTCCTGCACCATTAAATATAGGTTTTGATATTTTATTTTGAGACCATGCTTTTTGAGAGGATATCCAAATAGGAATATAAGGGATTGAATTTGATGCTATTTTTTCAATTTCAAGAAGTTTTTCTAATCTTTTTATTCCTGTTGTTTTTTCACTTTCAAGAAATAACCTTTCCACTTTATTAGATCCCCAAAAGCTACCGCTGTAAACTGATTCTCCTTTTTTACATATGCCATCAACTATTTCATTACAACTTAAAAGAGGGGTGAGATATGCTTCTGGATCTGAATAAGCTCCAGTCCAATCGAGAATAACTGCTGTATAAATTCCTAAACTTAAATTTTTATAAACTGTTGTAGATTCAACCCCATTGAGTTCAATATTAATACAATCATTCAAAGAATTTTTAATTTCTTCCTGCCATGTCAGGGCAATAAGCTTGTCAGCCGGTACATTCGATCTATAAGTAAGAGGTATTTTCAGAATATTTCCATTACAAAAATTTTCTTTTTGCAATAACCTTCTCACTTCTAAATAATCATATTTAGGCCACAGTTCTTGATTATCTTTTTTTAATATTGGAGGGATAATTGATCTAGATGGTTTCCTTAATCCATAACTCACTTTCTCACTAATTAATTTTCTATTAAGACTTTTTGCCAAAGCTAATCTCAAATTAAGGTTACTTAAGGGATAAGAACTAGTCTTAAGGCTTATAAAACTTAATTCAGTAAAAGGGCTATTACCTTCTTTAAACTGTTTATTTTTGCTTAAATTATTAAGACTTTTTCTCTGACTATCATCAATTGAATTTGATAAAAGCACGTCAATTTGTTTACTTTTTAAAGCCCCAAAAAGAGAAGATGAATTTGAATATCCCACAAAATTAATTCCTTTATTTAAGGGTTTTTCACCCCAATAATTCAAATTTGGATCAATTGATTGAACTTCATTAGAAAAACTTTTTAGCACATACTTGCCAGTACCAACGAATTTTTCATTTAGAAACTTATCAGAATATTCTTTGTAAAAGGTAGGAGATATTGGAGTTAAATTTACTGATGTAAGTAAACCATTTAAAGAACTTGATGGTTTATTTAAATTTATTATGACTGAATATTCACTTGGTGTTTCTATTGATTTAATCTTATTTCCTAAAATATAATTCATAGTTCCAATTCTTTTGAATCTATCAAAAGTAAACTTTATAGCATTTGAGTTAAATGAAGTTCCATCGTGAAAAAAAACATTTTTTCTCAAATTGATAATTATTTGAAGTCCATCCTTTGAAATAATTGGCATCCCAGAGGCCAATTCAGGTATTAATTCTCCTTCAGAATTTAATTCATATAATGTGTCTCCAAGTGAACTGATTAATTGAATTGATTTAAGAGTATTGGCTCGAGCTGGATCTAAAGATTCAATCTTTCCAGAACTTGCTACTATGATTTTTTTTGATATTCTTTTTGAACCACAAGAACTCTGTAAAAAAGAAATTAATATAATAAAAATTGATAAAAGAACTTTTTTTTTCATATTTTTTAAATAATAAATTATTCTGAGTATTGTTTTGAACAAAAAATTTGCAAGGTTATTTGACTTATTTCTAAAGCAAATGTTTTTTTAGAATCACAAGCAAAAGGCCACTCTCTCACCCAACAAATTTTTTTACCTATATTTAAACCAATTATTTGAAAAGTCTTATTGCTATTTTTAATTCTTACACAAGCACCTTTGTAAAGGTTTTCAGAAGAAATTATATTATTTTTTTGATTTTTATTACCTAATAGTTTTGAATGAATCATTAAGGTTTTAAAAGCAAACACTTACTTTCTTCGGTTTAACAAGCTATGAAGAAATTTGCAAACTATTATTTTAAATACAACTTAATTGACTTGCGATATTTTTAACTTCAGAAAGCGAATTTATTTGATCTTTCGATTTCTCAAAACTTCCATTATTCACCTCATGAGTTATAACAACAATTTCGGCTTTATCCTCAGTTGCATCTAGTTGCACAATTGATTCGATTGATACATTATTATTACCAAAAATATCTCCAATCTTTCCTATTACGCCAGGACTATCAAGACAGATAATTCTAAGGTAATTTTTTTTATTTATTAAAGAAGATTCTATGATATGACATTTTCTCCAGAAATCAAAAGATAGTAATGGATCAACTGAATTATTATTTTTTTCTGACACGGCATGCAGATTTAATATATCTGATACTACTGATGCAGAAGTTGGACCTCTGCCTGCACCTGGACCATACAACATTATTTCTCCAAGAGGATCAGCCTCTATCAATAATGCATTATTAACTCCCATAACTGTTGCCAATGGATGAGATTTTGGAATCAATGAAGGGCCTACCCAAATATTCAAAGCAAGTGAATCATTACTATTAATTTGTTGCCTTTCGGAAAGTGCCAAAAGTTTTATTTCAAATCCTAATTTATTCGCATATTCGATATCCTTTAAATTAATGCTACTAATGCCCTCTGAATGTATTTCGTCTCTTTTAATTTTCCCCCCAAATGCGAGTTCACTAAGAATAGAAATCTTATCAGCAGCGTCATGTCCCTCAACATCTGCAGTTGGATCAAATTCTGCATAACCAAGACTTTGCGCCAATTTTAACGTTTCCTTATAATCAGCTTTTTCATTTGCCATCTTTGAAAGAATAAAATTTGTTGTGCCATTTATTATCCCAACCATTTTTTTTATGCAGTTACTCTTTAATGATCTTTTTAATGGTTCAATTATTGGAATCCCTCCGCAGACTGCTGCCTCTGACAGTATATAAACTCCTTCCTTAGCAGCAGTTTTGTATATTTCTTCTCCATATCTTGCAATGACTGCTTTATTTGCTGTGACAACAGATTTGCCTGATTTTAATGATCGTAGAATAATATCTTTCGCTAAATCAACCCCTCCCATTACTTCAACAATTACATCTATGGAGGGGTCATTAATTAATTCAAATGGATCATCCGTTAGTAAATTATTATCTAGCTCAACATCCCTTTTTTTACTGAGATCTTTAACTGCTATTTTTACAATTTCTATTTCTTCTAGAATTGGATGTGAATCAATTTCAGAACTTAATATTTTATAAATTCCTGAACCTACAGTTCCAAAACCTACTATGCCAATTTTGCATTTTCTCATTTTTTATTTCTTATTACTTTGAGTTTAATTTTATATTATTAGACCTACAAAAATTCATGTGCTTGAGACTGCATTTTCAATAAAATGTTTAAAAAACCATTTGATCGAGAAGGAGTTAAGCTTTTTTTCAAACCAGTATCTTCTATAAATTTCTTATCTATTTCAACAACTTCATTTGGTGTTAACTCATTTAATCCACTAATTAGAAATGCCAACAAACCCTTTGTTATTAGAGCATCAGAATATCCTTCCCAAAATAATTTACCGGCTTTGATAGTTGCCTTAACAAAAACTTCTGAAACGCACCCCTTAACCTTATTTTCTTCAACTAAGATCTTACTATCTGGTTCATTCAATTTTTTGCCTAACCACAAAATGTATTCATATTTTCTTTTTGGATCTTCCGATTTCTTCAACTTTTCAACTAATTTTGATAAGTTATTGTATTTTTCTTGGTTTTCCATTTTTTTAAAAACTATTAATAGACCGCCCGTTGATCTCTTATTATACAAGTATTTCTTTTTCTGTGATAAAGCCTGATAAAGGGATATCCCACTCAGCTCTGGTTAATGGAATCGTACTGACACAATTGGAAGTTAAGACTCCTATGCATGGAACATTTCTCCAATTTTTATCTTTTCTTAATTTATCAAAATAACCTCCTCCATAACCTAATCTTATTAAATTTTTATCCACAGAAAGACATGGAACAAGAATCATACTTATTTGATTATGACTTAATGCAAAAGAGTCATTTGGACTTAGTATCCCTTCAGAGTCTTTCGTAAGAAGTCTTCCATCCCATGGATAAAATAACAACTCTTTTTTATCTTTACATCTGGGCAAAGCTAAAGAAAATTTTTCCTTAAGACTTCTAATATCTACTTCATTTTTTAGAGGCCAATATATAGCTATATAACCAATTTTTTTATATTCCTTAAGAAATGAATCAACATATAATTTTACATTTTTTTCTACATTTTCTTTTTGATTAAGGGAAATCTCATTTCTAAGTTTTCTAAAGGTATCCCTCTCCAATTTCTTTCTTTCAAAGATAGTCATATTTAATCTTCAGTTGAAGCCTTCTTCATTAAGTTTTGTGAGTGCTATAGCCAGTGCATCTGCCGAATCGTCAGGTTTTGGAGGTTTTTTAAGTTTTAGGTCATACATAACCGCATCAAGAACTTCTTTCTTAGAGGCCTTTCCAGACCCAGCAATAGTTAACTTTATCTGAGCGGGGGAATATTCACTAACATGAATTTTTTTAGAGGCCAGTACCATCATAATTACTCCTCTAGCCTGCACAACACTTATAGTAGTGCTTGATCTATAAAAGAAAAACTTTTCTACTGCTGCTATATTTGGATTCCAATAATTTATTAATTCACTAAGATCTTTGAATATCTCATAAAGTCTATCTTCTTCTTTTTTATTTTTTCCCGTCTCAATAACTCCACAATCTAATAAAATCTTTTTTTCATTTTTTACTTCAATAATTCCATACCCAACTCTCGCCAATCCAGGGTCAATCCCAATAATTCTCACTATAATTAAGCTTCTGCAGTTAATTGGAATTTTGAAAGATTTTCTTTTTCATCTAAGTCAAATACTTTACAAAAAGCTTGAATAACTCTTTCCCCTGAATCAACTTGTTCTAATGGATCTTTTCTAAGGCGATGTCTTAACGAACAAGAAATAACCCTTGCTATATCATCTTCTTGCACTTCGGTTCTTCCCTCAAAGGCTGCGATCGCCCTAGCGGAACGATTTGTTACTATATCTCCACGTAACCCATCAACATCCAGTTCTCCGCAAATTGCAGAAATATTTAATCTAAGATCATCATCCATTTGAACAGAACTCAAAATTTCTTGAGCTTTAACAACCTTTAATTGTAGTTCATCTTGTTGTTTCTCCACACTCAATGAAAACTCATCAGGATTATCGTCAAAGGATGTCCTTTGATCTACTACTTGAACTCTTAATTCAGCGTCTCTAACGGTCTTAACCTCAACGCTCATTCCGAACCTGTCTAATAACTGAGGCCTTAATTCCCCTTCTTCTGGATTTCCTGAGCCAATAAGAACAAACCTAGCAGGATGGCGAACTGAAACCCCCTCTCTCTCAACTGTATTCCACCCAGAAGCAGCAGAATCTAAAAGTACATCCACCAAATGATCATCAAGCAAATTAACTTCATCAACATACAGTAATCCCCTATTAGCCTTTGCTAATAACCCTGGTTCAAATGCCTTAACACCTTCACTCAAAGCCTTCTCTATATCTATAGTTCCACAAAGTCTGTCTTCAGTAGCCCCTAAAGGCAAATCAACCATAGGCACTTGTTTTTTAATGCTCTCTAGATTCTCTCCTTGAACAATTTTTTCTAAAACTTCTTTGCTCTGTAAATCAGGATCACTTAAGGAACTATTATATGGGTCATCTTTAACAACATCTATTGCAGGCAATAAATCAGCTAAGGCTCTGATGGTAGTAGACTTTCCAGTACCTCTGTCACCCATTATCATCACTCCTCCTATTCTTGGATCAATAACATTTAACAAAAGAGCTAATTTCATTTCTTCTTGGCCAATTACAGCTGTAAAAGGAAAAACTCTTCTTTTCTTTGTTGTAGTCACAGTGCTAGTTTTCTTAAATATTCAAATAATCAATAGATGTTACTTCAGAAAATGTTTTTAGTAAATATCCTCATTAAATTTAAACTACAGAAAAAGAAAATTTAATTTAAAAGTTACTGATTTTTTTTTGAATTATTCAAAAACCATTTTATTTGATGGACAATTCCTCTTAAAACATTTATTTCGTGCGTTGATGTATTTGCCCTTAAAATAAAATTTTTAAATTTATTTATTTTTGCCCTTGAGGTATGTTCTAAGAGATATCCAACTCTTAAAAGCATTTCCTCTATCTCCAAGAATGAATCATGAATTTGTTTTGATGATGCAAGATTAAAAACTTCTAATTCCTTCTTAAACTTTTTTTTAGAAGACTTATTTAATTCATACAAAACTATTGAAACTGCATGAGAAAGATTTAAAGAAGGATTATTTAGAGAAGTTGGGATATTAAAAGTCTTATTTGCCAGAAGTAATTCGTTATTAGTTAAACCTCTATCTTCTCTACCAAATATAATTGCTAAATTATTTATTTTTTTAAAAGATATAGTCCAATTAAATATATCTTCAGAAGATTCAAAAAATGAATCTTTGCTCATATCAATCCTTCCATTAGAAGCGAGAACTAAATCACAATCAAAAATTGCTTTTTCAAGATTATCAAAAATCTTACAATGATTAAGAAATTTTTGACCTTTAAGAGCCATTTTTTTTGCTTCTAAAGAAAATATATCGCATTTTGGAGAAACAATTCTTAATTCATCAACTTCAAAGTTGGAGCATAATCTGGCAATGCTCCCTACATTTAAAGGGCCATTTGGTTCAACTAATATTACCTTTAAATTTGAAAAATTCTTCTCCAAAATCATTCAAGGCTATGAAGATACTTTAATAAATTGGACATATTTAGTGGATCAATTTCAAAACTTGGCATGGGAGGAGTAAGGCCACCCGTAACTTGTTTAATTATCTGTTCATCGCTCATACGTTGAGTTATTGAATGTAAGTCAGGACCCACTAATCCTCTTGCTGATATCCCATGGCATCCAACACAATTTATCTTAAAAATAGAATCGCCTACCTTAGCAGATCCATTAAGCTCAAGAGTTTTAATAATATATTTGTTTTTTTCACGATGATTCACGAAAAATATTGAAAAAAATATCAATAAAAACGTTAAAACAATAAAAAAATTTTTCAATAAGTCTCTTTTAAAGTCTTTTTCTGCTGCAGATGATGAAGAAGTTGACACAAAAAATATTCTCTATGTAACAATTGTGAATAAGAAATTAAAAAAAGGCAAAAAAATGATCGAGCCTCTTCTTTGTGGAATTGTTTTAGGGTTAGTACCAATAACTCTTCTTGGTTTATTCGTTAGTGCATGGAATCAATACAGAAGAGGTTCAGGAATGTTGGACATTGATTAAGAATGTTAATCTTGACTGTCCATAATCTCTAACATCTATAGTTTCCCACAAAGTACTTTTTTTAATAAATAGATTTGGAGAATGTTCACAAATAACTATCGAATCTTTTTTTAAAATATTGCAATTAAATAATTGATTTAAAACTAATTCATGGAAATCCACATTGTAAGGAGGATCTAAATAAACAAAATCAAATTTTAAATTGTTTAAATCAATATATCTTGATGATAAGTTTCTCTCATAGTTGGGTTTTGTCCATTTCAAAACGTCTTTACAAATCACTTCGATATCATTAATCCTATTCTCGGTATTCTCCAACGAGAGTAAATTTTCTAAGCAAATTTTTGAGTTGATTTTGTTTTTCTCAATTGCAATTATTTTGCTTGCCCCGTGGTTATAAGCTTCACAAGATACGACTCCTGTTCCACTAAATAAATCTAACCAGTTACTATCTTCAACTCTATTTTTCAATATATTAAATATGGCCTCTCTCACTTTCAAAGTTGTAGGTCTTGTAAAACTATTATTTGGACTTTGGAGTTTTTTACCACCTATTAATCTTAAGTTAGTCTTCATCCCTAAGCAGCTGTTATTGAATATTACTCAGCCATCTTCTCAAAAGTTTTTCACCGGTTTTGCCAGATTTTTCCGGATGAAATTGACAGGCCAATAAATTATCATTCTCAATCATTGCAGTTAATTTTTCAGAGCCATAATCAACCTGAGCTGCAATAATATTTAAGTCATCTGGGATTGCATGATAGGAATGTACAAAATAGACCCAATTATTAAATTCTTCAATCCCAAGTAAGGTATTTTCCTTTGTAG
Source organism: Prochlorococcus marinus CUG1417 (assembly GCF_017695975.1). Lineage (NCBI taxonomy): Bacteria > Bacillati > Cyanobacteriota > Cyanophyceae > Synechococcales > Prochlorococcaceae > Prochlorococcus > Prochlorococcus marinus. The sequence goes on from NZ_JAAORN010000001.1 coordinate 976,487, forward strand.
GTAAAAGTTGGCACCAACCCATGTGTGGGATTCTTTGGTTAACAATATTAGGTATTTTTTGTATTTTTCCTTTTAAAATTCCCAGTCCTTGAACTTTTCCTTCATCACTAGATTCAAAAAGGAGTTGGAGACCTAAACATATCCCAAAAAAGGATTTTCCACTTTTAATCCAATTTTTCAAATCAGTTATCAAATCAGTACTTATGAGATTATTCATTGCTGGATCAAATGCTCCAACCCCGGGAAGTATTATCGCCTTACAAAGCTTGGAATCATTAAAGTTTTTAATTAATATAATTTCTTCTCCAAGACTTTCTAGAGATTTTGTTACAGAATGAATGTTACCCATTCCATAGTCTATTAGCCCAATTTTATGCAAAGCTTTTAAATTTATAAATGCTTAGTTAAAGTGCTCGAAAGAGTTGCTTTTGGAACAGCGCCAACAACGGTATCAACCTTTTGACCTCCTTTAAAGATCATTAATGTAGGAATACTTCTAATTCCGTATTGACTAGCTACATTTGGATTCTCATCGGTATTTAATTTAAAAACTTTAATTTTCCCTTCAAAGTCTTTTGAGATTTCTTCTACAACTGGAGCGACCATTCTACATGGACCGCACCATGGTGCCCAAAAATCAACCAATACTGGCAGATCACTTTGCAATACATCCTTGTCAAATGAAGAATCAGTTACGGCTGGAGCTGATGACATAATTTAAGTATTCCTTTTTGAAAATTTAGCAGGCAATTCTTTTAAGTGATGATTTCATTACAGATTAAATAATATAAGTAACAAAATATCTAAAAAAGCCCGATTAATCGGGCGATTTAGTGTGTGAGGAGTATGGGGTTTCCCCCATTATTTAATAATAACTCCTAATTAGAAAAATTTTCAAATTTAATACTTAATTCACTAAGGATTTATAATTTGCTCTAAGTAAACTACTTACCCATCCCAAGCTGCTGAGCTTTTTGATAAACCTTACCTTCTGTAAGAAGCGATGGTGCGATAACTATTTCAACTTCTTGCATTTCTTTAATATTTTTTGCCCCAAGAGTACTCATTGAAGTTCTGATAGCCCCTAATAAATTATGTGTCCCATCATCAAGCAAGGCAGGGCCTTTAATTATTCTTTCTAAGGATCCTGTAGAACCAACTTCGATTCTTGTGCCCCTTGGCAAAACTGGACTTGGAGTGGCCATACCCCAGTGAAAGCCTTTGCCTGGAGCGTTTGAGGATTTAGCTATTGGGGATCCAATCATTACAGCATCTGCTCCACATGCTAAACATTTACAGATATCTCCGCCAGTAACAATTCCTCCATCACCAATGATAGGAATATAACGACCACTTTCTTTAAAGTAATCATTTCTTGCCGCACTACAATCAGCAATTGCAGTCGCTTGAGGGATTCCAATCCCCAATACTCCTCTTGATGTACAAGCCGCTCCAGGTCCTATCCCAACCATCAATCCTGCGACTCCAGCATCCATAAGAAGTTTTGCAACTTCGTAAGTAACACAATTACCCGCTACGACTGGGACATTCATAGATTGACAGAGATCTTTAATATTTAAGGTTTCCTTACCTTCCATACCAAGATGTTCAGTGGAAACAACTGTTCCTTGAAGAAAAAATAAATCTATTTTGGAATGATTAAGTGTTTCTTTAAACTTAATGGCGGCTTGAGGAGTCCCACTAAAAGCTGCTATACCTCCTCTTTCTTTCACCTCATTTATTCTTTGTACAATCAATCCCTCCTTGACCGGTTCACTGTATATTTTCTGCATTAATGGTACAAAATCATTCTTCCCGACTGATGCTATTTGGTTCAATATTTCATCAGGATTTTCATATCGTGTTTGTATGCCCTCCATATTAATAACCCCTAGGGACCCTAATTTTGTGAGCTCTACAGCCGTATTGACATCGACAACACTATCCATCGCACTAGCGACTATCGGAACTTCTCTTTTGAAATCACCTATTGACCAGGAAGGATCAGTCAAATCGTAATCGAGTGTTCTATTACCAGGGACTAAAGCTATTTCATCGATGCCAAAAGCCCGTCTGACTTTTTTATTTAAACCAAGTTCAATATTCACGATAGTTTTCTTTTATTCTGATTAAATTAACAACTAAAGGGGTAATAAGCCAAGGTTTATTCAAAAACAACAGGTTTTATTTTGATTTGTGTGTAAATGTGAGTATTTGGGAATTAAATAAATCTTTTTTTTTATTCATTATGACAATCAGCCATTATTATTAAAGAAAGGATTTTTGTATGTCTGATATTTTAGATTCCGATAACTCAGGATTAAGCGAAGATAACGATCGAATTATTCAGACTGACCTAAGAAATGAAATGTCTCGTTCATACCTTGAGTATGCAATGAGCGTTATAGTTGGTCGTGCTCTTCCAGATGCAAGAGATGGATTAAAACCTGTCCACAGAAGAATTCTTTATGCAATGTATGAACTTGGTTTAACTAGCGGTAGACCATACAGAAAATGTGCAAGAGTTGTAGGAGAAGTACTTGGTAAATACCACCCTCATGGCGATACTGCTGTTTATGATGCTTTAGTTAGGATGGCCCAGGATTTCTCTATGAGGATGCCACTCATAGATGGCCATGGAAACTTTGGTTCTGTTGATAACGACCCTCCAGCAGCAATGAGATATACAGAATCTCGTTTACAGTCTCTTACGGACGAAAGTTTATTAGAGGATATTGAATCTGAAACAGTAGATTTTTCTGATAATTTTGACGGTTCACAACAAGAACCAACGGTTTTGCCGGCTAGGATACCTCAATTACTTTTAAATGGTTCATCTGGAATAGCAGTTGGAATGGCAACTAATATTCCACCACATAATTTGGGAGAATTAATTAATGGTCTCAAAGCAATAATCAAAAACCCTTCGATTGAAAGTAAGGAACTTTTTGAAATAATCAAAGGTCCTGATTTTCCCACTGGAGGACAAATTTTAGGAAGAGATGGGATTAGAGAAACTTTCAAAACTGGAAGAGGTTCAATAACAATGAGAGGTGTTGCAAATATTGAACAAATCAAAGCTGCTGGTAGGGCAGAGAAAGATGCAGTAATAATTACGGAACTACCTTTTCAAACTAATAAAGCAGCTTTGATAGAGAGAATTGCTGACTTGGTCAATGATAAAAAATTAGAAGGAATTTCTGATATTAGAGATGAAAGTGATCGAGATGGAATGAGAATTGTTATCGAACTAAAGAGAGATGCCTATCCACAAGTAGTTTTAAATAATTTATTTAAGTTAACTCCCCTACAAAATAACTTTAGTGCGAATATTCTAGCTTTGGTAAAAGGAGAACCCACAACTCTTTCACTTCGAAAAATGTTAGATGTATTTCTAGATTTTAGGGTTGAGACAATAAGACGAAGAACAGGATTCTTATTAAGAAAGGCAGAAGAAAGGGATCACATTGTAAAGGGACTTCTATTAGCCTTAGCTGCTATGGATCAAATTATCAATTTAATAAGATCAGCCAAAGATGTAATTACAGCTCGCGAAAAATTACAAACTGATCATGAGTTATCTTCCACGCAGGCAGAGGCAATTTTACAAATGCAGTTAAGAAGATTAACAGCCCTTGAGGCAGATAAAATTAAGGCTGAACATGATGATTTAACTCAAAAAATAAACCAATATGAGCAAATATTGAATAGTAAAGAAAGAATTTATGAAATTATTCTTGAAGAACTTAATAAAATAGATGAAAAATTTTCTTCTCCAAGAAAAACAGAAATACTAGATTTAGGTGGTGGTCTAGATGATATTGATCTTATAGCAAATGATAGGTCAGTAGTTTTATTAACTGAAGCTGGTTATTTAAAAAGGATGCCCGTCAACGAATTTGAATCTACCAGTCGTGGGTCAAGGGGTAAAGCTGGCACAAAGACCCATGGAGATGATGAGGTCAAATTATTCATAAGCTGTAACGATCATGATACTCTTTTACTTTTCAGTGATAGAGGGGTAGCTTATGCTCTCCCAGCATATAGAGTTCCTATGGGCAGTAGAACAGCAAAGGGTACTCCATCAGTTCAACTTCTCCCGATACCACGAGAAGAAAAAATAACTTCATTAGTTGCAGTAGATTCTTTTGATAACGATTTTTATTTATTAATGCTTACTAGGGCTGGATTTATAAAAAGAACTTCACTTTCTGCTTTCTCAAAAATTCGCTCAAATGGTTTAATAGCAATTAATCTTGAGGATGGAGACGCCTTAACTTGGGTCAGATTATCAAAAGAAGGTGATAGTGTTTTAATTGGATCAAGAACAGGAATGGCTATTCATTTCAGATTGGATTTTAATGAATTAAGGCCACTTGGCAGGACAGCTAGGGGCGTTAAATCCATGAACCTTAGAAAAGGAGACAATCTTGTATCTATGGATGTTTTGACATCTGATTTGGTTGATCAATTAGCAAAAAGTGGGGATCTTACAAAAGAAAATGATGAAAGTCTTTTAGTTAACTCTTCAGAAGGACCTTGGGTATTAATAGCTAGTGCATTTGGACTAGGAAAGAGAGTTCCAGTAACTCAATTTAGATTACAAAAAAGAGCAGGGATGGGTTTAAGAGCGATAAAGTTCAGAATTGAAGATGATGTATTAGTTTGTTTGAAAGTCCTTGGAGAAGGAGAAGAGTTACTTTTTGTTACCGAAAAAGGTGTAATAGTTAGAACAAACGCTGATAAAATTTCACAGCAATCTAGGGCAGCTACTGGAGTAAAATTACAAAAACTGGACGAGGGAGATCATTTATCAGAAGTAGTATTAGTCCCTCATGAACAAATAAACGAAATAGACAAAATAAGCTCTGAGAGAGAAAAGTAAGAACAATTATCAAATGTATAATATGGAAATACTTGATATTTTAATTTTAGGTTCCGGTCCTGCAGCATTATGTTTAGCTTCAGAATTGGCCAAGCAAAATCTAAAAATTAAGGGAATATCCACTAAATCTCCAACTGAAAAATGGGAGAATACTTATGGTATATGGGCATCAGAGCTAGAGGAATTAGGATTAGAGTCCTTGTTATCTCACAGATGGAGTAAAACTGTTAGTTTCTTTGGAAACGGGGAAAATAAAAAGGGGGATACTCCCACAAAACATAACTATGATTATGGTTTAATAAATCAAGAAGCTTTTCAAAATGAACTTTTAAAAAAATGCAGAGGAATTGAATGGTTGAATGAAACTGCAGAAAATATTGTCGAGAAAAACAAACTATCTGAGGTAATTTGTCTTTCAGGTCTAAGAATTACGGCTAGGTTAGTGATTGACGCAAGTGGTCATAAAAGTAATTTTGTAAAAAGACCAGTTCAGGATGAAATTGCTCAACAAGCTGCTTATGGAATTGTCGGTAAATTTTCATCGCCACCTGTTAATAAAGAACAGTTTGTTCTAATGGATTTTCGTCCAAATCATCTGAACAAAGAAGAAAAGTTATCCTCCCCTTCCTTTCTTTATGCAATGGATCTGGGAAATGAAACTTTTTTTGTCGAAGAAACATCCTTAGCTAGTTATCCTGCATTATCTCAAGAAAATCTTAAAAAAAGACTTGTTAAAAGACTAAATAGTAAAGGCATCGAGGTATGTGAAATTTTTCATGAAGAGAATTGCCTTTTCCCAATGAATTTACCCCTCCCATTTAAAAAACAATTTGTACTTGGTTTCGGAGGGTCTGCAAGCATGGTGCATCCGGCCTCAGGATATATGATCGGCTCTTTATTAAGAAGAGCTCCCCTCCTTGCAGAAAAATTAGCAATCTTTTTAAAAGAACCTCATCTAAGTTCTTTTGAACTAGCAACAAAAGGTTGGGAAATCCTATGGCCTTACGAGTTAACACAAAGGCACAAACTTTACCAATACGGTCTAAGAAGATTGATGAGTTTTGACGAAAGTAGATTAAGAAGCTTTTTCACGAATTTCTTTAAATTAGCAACCAATGAATGGGTAGGTTTTCTTACTAATACACTTCCACTTCCAAAACTAATTTACGTGATGAGTAAGATGTTTATAAATTCACCTCTAAAAGTGAAACTAGGAATGCTCAAGTTAAATTAGTATTTTTATTTTCGCCAATCATCAATATTAATATTTGGGAAGACTTTATCCTCTTCTTCAATATCTTCAAGAAATTTTAAATTAATATTAGATTGATTTTTGATCATTTCAATCAATTTCCAGAACCTGAATAAGTGTCTTTCTATTCTCTCTTTTGCGAGCTCAGTTGTGGTTCCAGCTCTTAGAATAAAACTCCAATCAGAAGACTCAGAGAGAAGTAATTCTCTTGCGGCTTGTTTAAAAAGTCTTGGAGATAAGTCATTATTAAAATTTTTTAAGCACAAATTAACAAAGGTTGAGCCTGCCTTTGTGATTTCTGGAACGATCCATGCATTTGCATCATTAATCCAGTAATTATGGTAACCACCTTGCCCCCAGCTTGATGGCGATGGGTCACAAATCTGAAGATTTGGTTTTTGCATTAAGAATTCTTTTAAATTTGTAAGCTTAATTGAATATTTTCTAGAGTTCTTTAATATATTTTCAATAAAAAAAGGTCCTTCATACCACCAATGACCAAATAACTCTGCATCAAATGGAGCTACCAATAAAGGGTTAAAGGAAGAGGATAAAGTCAATTTTTCTAGTTGTTTGGATCTCGCCAGAAGATAGGCATCAGCATGTTCTGACGCCTTATTTTTGGCTTCATTTTCAAGGTAAAACTCTTTTTTCCCTAAAGAAATATTTTCATCTGTAATCTTATGAAACTTTAAACCCAAAGGTCTTTTTGTTGAAATACCTTTCTTTTGGAGACTTGAGAGAGGCAATTCCCACCCCAAATCTTTATGATATTCCCTGTAGACTTTATTGCCCGGAAATCCATCCTTAGCAGACCAAACGGGCAGGGTTGACTCACTGTCTCTCCCGAAAAAAGCCACTCCTTTTTTAGAGCATATTGGAGCATATACACCATATCTAGGCCTTGGCGTGGAATTTAGAATACCGTGCCCGTCTAAGATTGTATATCTAATTCCAGAATTAAATAATATTTCATCTAAGCCCTCATAATATGCGCATTCAGGTAACCAAATACCTAAAGGCTTTGTTTCAAAAATATTTTCATGGCTCCTAATGGCTGTATTTATTTGTCCTTTAATAGTTTCAGGGTTCTCCCTTAGAATTGGTAAATATCCATGAGTAGCAGCACAAGTGAGAATATCCAAATTTCCAGAGTTATTTAATAACCTAAACTTCTCAATTAAATTTCCAGAACAATTTTGCCAATATAGATACTTATCATTAAGATTATTCATTAAAAATGCAGAGGCATTTTTTTCTTCTATTGGCAGTTCGTTTAGGAAATCATTCCTTGTTTTAATCCAGCTTGGAAAAGTTTCTTGAATTTGCTTGTTATTTAGAAGTGATAATAATGTTGGAGACAAACTAATAGTAAGTTTTGTATTTTCAGGATTTTCATTTTTGGAAGATTCTATTGATTGAAGTAGTGGTATATAACATTCTAGAATCGCCTGAAATAACCAATCCTCTTCTAAGGAGTTTTTTTCATTTTTTCTGACATAAGGTAGATGAGCATGTAAAACTATCGCCAACTGACCTAAAACATTTCCTTGGGGGTATCGCCCATTCATACTCTTATAATTTATGCCTAAAATTCTATAAAAAATCAAAACCAACCTTTTATAAAAGGAAGCTTTGATCCTAAAAGAATACTTTAATAATTTAAATATTTCATTTTTTTCTTCAGAATTTTAACCAATATTGTTTAAGTTATAAATTTGCATAAAATTTTTTTGAACTAAATCTAGTCAATTTTTTTTAATTAGCTTAATATAAGTCTAGATTACTCCATCTCATGTCAAAAGATCCTGGAAGAATTTTGATATTTGATACAACTCTTCGTGATGGAGAGCAGTCTCCTGGTGCTAGCTTAAATCTTGAAGAAAAACTTGCTATCGCTCATCAATTAGCAAGACTAGGAGTGGATGTTATTGAGGCTGGATTCCCTTTCGCAAGTCCAGGAGATTTTAAAGCTGTTAATAAAATTGCCAATGCTGTAGGGAAAGAAAATGGTCCAATAATATGTGGTTTAGCTAGAGCGTCACAAGGAGATATAAAAGCATGTTATGAAGCAGTAAGTCCAGCTCCTAGGAAAAGAATACATACTTTTATTGCCACAAGTGATATTCATCTTAAACATAAACTTAAAAAATCCAGAAAAGATGTTCTTCAAATAGTTCCAGAGATGGTTAATTATGCAAAATCGTTGGTAGATGATATTGAATTTTCTTGTGAAGATGCCTCAAGGAGTGATCCTGATTTTTTATACGAAGTGATTCAACTAGCAATTTCTGCAGGAGCGACAACAATAAATATCCCTGATACTGTTGGATTTACTACTCCTAGTGAATTTGGCAAACTAATTGCCGATATAAATATGAATGTTCCAAATATTGACGAGGCGGTAATCTCGGTTCACGGCCATAACGATTTAGGTTTAGCAGTAGCCAATTTTCTAGAAGCAGTAAAAAATGGAGCGAGACAACTAGAATGTACTATTAATGGAATTGGAGAAAGAGCCGGTAATGCCTCTCTGGAGGAATTAGTAATGGCGCTGCACGTTAGGAAAAGTTTTTTTAATAGTTTTTTCAAAAGAAATCCAGATTCACCAACTCCTCTTACGGCTATAAGAACAGAAGAAATAACGAAAACCTCTAGACTCGTTTCCAACCTAACTGGGATGACTGTACAACCTAATAAAGCAATTGTGGGAGCCAACGCTTTTGCACATGAGTCAGGCATTCATCAGGATGGGGTTTTAAAAAATAGACTAACTTATGAAATTATCGATGCAAAAACTGTTGGGTTGAGTGATAACAAAATATCTTTGGGGAAACTTAGTGGAAGAAGTGCAGTAAGAGCAAGATTAGAAGAGATGGGATATGACCTGAGTCGAGAAGATTTAAATGATGCTTTTGCTCGTTTCAAAGATTTAGCTGACAGGAAAAGAGAGATTACTGATCGAGATTTAGAAGCAATCGTTAGTGAACAAGTGCAGCTCCCAGAAGCTAAATTTCAATTAAGTCTTGTACAAGTAAGTTGCGGTAACGCATCTAAACCTACTGCCACCATTTCGCTTCTAAACACGGAAGATAATACTGAGGATACTGCTGTATCAATAGGGACTGGACCCGTTGATGCTGTATGCGAGGCTTTAAATAAATTAGCTAAAGTTCCTAATGAATTAATTGAATTTTCTGTCAAGTCGGTAACAGAAGGAATTGACGCTTTGGGCGAAGTAACAATAAGAATAAGAAGGGGAAATAAGATATATTCCGGTCATTCTGCGGACACCGATGTAGTAGTTGCTGCTGCCAATGCTTATGTTAATGCCTTAAATAGACTTTTATTTTCCGAGAAAAAAAATTCAATTCATCCACAATTTGATAATTTAGAAAATCCTGAGAAAACATTTCTATCTAATCCTGCAAATTAAATTATTTCTCAGGATTATTAAGTAGTTATAAAAACTGTATCTTAATGGGTTAGATTAATTTAATAGTCTAAGCAGTAAATAATGAGAGAAAGGTTATTAGGATACTGGGTACTTTCATGGGTTGGATTAGTTAGCAATATAATTGCGCTTCCAATAATCGCATTAATAATAAGTTTTGGGCCTCCACTAAAAGTTGCCAACATAACTCTTGCAATTAGCCTTGGATGGCCTGCTGCGATAGTAGGAATTGTTTCTTCAGCAGCCCTTTTAGCAGAAAGAAAATGGGGCGTAACTTTAACTATAGTGTCTCTTTCAATGGTAATTTCTGGGATGGGTCCGTATTCAGTGGTAAGACTCGTAACACTTCAGGACATTTTTGGAATTGGAGGGTTTACTCTAATAACAACAATCCTAAGTACACTAGCTCTTCTATATTGGTGTAATCCAAAGCACCGAAGAAGTATAAGACTATAAATTGAAAATCAAGAAAATGTATTATTCTTGATAGTTGGATACTGAATTCTTCTATGTCTAATTCTTTTCCAAACATTCAAGAATGCTCTTTTAATTAAGAAAATTTCCCCCTTTGTTAACTCACTTTCATTTAATTGACCATCTTTCTGACGTGAATAGATAATCTTAGATATGGTTACCAAAGCTTCATTGTCAGAAGCATTAATATTCATAGCTCTTAGTGCTGCTTCACATCCGTCAGCGAGCATCAATATAGCCGTCTCCTTTGATTGCGGAATTGGGCCCTTATATCTAAAATCATTTTCAGCAATATTGATATTTTTCTCTTTGGCTTTGTGAAAAAAATATCCCATCTTAAGAGTGCCTTGATGTTCTGGGATGAAGTTAGCTATTGGTTTAGGTAGCCTATGTTTTCTTGCATACTTTAATCCTTCATCAACATGAGCCTGCAAAACATCAGCACTTTTAAATGGATCATCTATTTCATCATGAGGATTCTTTGAACCATCCTGATTCTCAATAAACCAATTTGGTGCATGTAATTTGCCTACATCATGGTATAGCGCTCCCGTTTTAATTAAATCAATATCACCTCCAATCATTCGTGTAGCTTCCTCTGCTAAACCACATATCAATAATGTATGTTCAAAAGTTCCAGGAGCCTCCAGCGACAATCTTCTTATGAGGGGTTTCTCTTTATCCGCTAATTCTAATAATCTTGCTTTAGTTAATAGTCCAAATATGGATTCAAAAATAGGGATAAATAAAATTGTAAAAAGCATTACTATTGCTAATAATAAAGAATCGGAAAAAATTTTGCCATTAGCAAAAACTAATTCTTGCTTATCAACAAGAGATATTTCATCTTTACCTATCAATATCCATTGACTTAAAAAAGATCCAGCGGGAACAAAAATTGATAATTGTAGTAGCTGCGCTCTACTTCTTATTCTTCCACCAAGTAGAGATACTACCGAAGCGCCAACTAATGAGATAAAAAATAAATTGTTATTAATAACAATCGCTGGGTCGGGCCAACTAAGGCTGGCTATTGATACCCAAGCCAAAGCAGTTATGCTGCCCATGGCTTGAGATATTATCAACGCGGGTGGAATAATAATCGATAATGGACTTATGGTCGAAGCAAAGACTAATTTCGTTGCCTGTACTGCTAAAAGAAGAGTAACGATCAAAATTATTTGTCTTGAATTAATTGTGGGATTCTCTTTTTTAGAAACCAATATCAAAATCCCAGTGCTAATTAAGACTTCGGTAAATGTCAAAAGCCAAGAAAAAATATCTGAAAGCTTTAAGGAGGAAATTAAAAGTAATTTGTAAGAAGAAACGATTGAAATTAAAATACAAATTAAAAAAATTATAAGGTTATCAATTTTTGAAATTTTATTTGGTTGTTTTATCGGAACTTGACTTCTACACCATAGATAAAACAATTTTTTTAAGTAAGTTGTAATGTTTTGCACAGAATATTAGTTAATCTATTTGAATAATTTAAAATTATAGGCATGCTAGGTGAAAAAAGGAGTTGTTTTTCTAAATGTCAATAAAATTAGACGGTAAAAAATTATCTCTTGAAATTGAGCAAAAATTAAACAACTTTATTTCTAGTAATGAAAGAATTGCTAAAAGAGCACCTGGTTTGGCTGTAATAAGAATAGGTGAAGACCCTGCAAGCGGCGTTTATGTTAATAACAAAGAAAAAGCATGTGCAAGGGTTGGAATAAAGAGTTTTATCTTTCATCTGCAAGATAATGTAGAACAAAAAGAAGTTGAACAATTAATTAACAAACTAAACTTAGACAAGGATATTGATGGAATGTTGCTACAACTCCCCATCCCAAAGAAGTTTGATGAGCAAAGATTAATAAGTTTTATAAATCCATATAAAGATGTAGATGGATTAAATGAAAAAAACATGGGCAAATTAGTTAAAAATGAACCAGCGATGAGATCTTGTACCCCAGCCGGAATTATTAATTTATTAAGGTCCCAAAATATTGCAATTGAAGGTAAGAAAATTGTTGTTATTGGACGAAGTTTACTAGTTGGCAAACCCCTATCTCTGATGTTGTTAAATCTAAATGGGACAGTAACAATAACTCATTCAAAAACATTAAATTTAAATAAAATCTGCAAGGAGGCTGACATACTAATTGCTGCTGCAGGAATACCGAATCTTGTAGATTCAAGTTTTGTGAAAGATGGAGCAGTGATTATCGATGTTGGAATACATAGATTAAAAAGTTCTGATAAAGATAAAACCAGATTATGTGGGGATGTATTATTAGAGGACGTCATACCTAAAGTTTTTGCTTATACTCCCGTTCCAGGAGGTGTTGGACCAATGACGGTAACAATGTTACTTGTAAATACTATTTTTAGCTGGCAAAAACAATTTGGGCTATCATCAACAATTAATGACCTTCTGCCATAAACTTTGAGATGAAAAAATTTATTAAAGGAATAAAATGACTGAAGTTCTCGAAAATATTTCTGATTTTGAAAAATATCTTACAAGTACAAAAAAGATAGTAGAAGAAGCTCTTGATTTTTCTCTAGGTCCGGAAAAACCAGAAATACTTAGGGAATCAATGAGATATTCTCTTTTGGCTGGAGGAAAAAGAATACGTCCAATTTTATGTTTAGCATCTTGTTCGCTAGCTGGAGGAAAACCTTCACTTGCTGTACCTACTGCTGTAGCAATAGAAATGATTCATACAATGTCCTTAATTCATGATGATTTGCCCGCTATGGACAATGATGACTTACGACGAGGTAGGCCAACGAATCATAAAGTATATGGAGATGCAATAGCTATTCTTGCTGGCGATGCATTATTAACTAGAGCCTTTGAGATGGTCTCTTTAAGAAGTCCTGGAGTTGAACCAACTAGATTATTAAATGTAATTGGAGAACTTTCCTTAGTTGCTGGCGCTCCTGGGCTGGTAGGTGGGCAAGTTGTTGATTTAGAATGTGAAGGTAAAGAAGTTGACCTTGAAACACTCGAGTATATACATCTTCATAAGACTGGGGCTTTATTGAAAGCTTGCGTAAGAACAGGAGCTATGATAGCTGGAGCTAATGAAAAACTATTGAGAGCTCTTACAACATATGCCGAGGGTATTGGATTAGCCTTTCAAATTATTGATGATATCCTTGATTTAACATCGAGTAGTGAAAAACTTGGTAAAACTGCCGGCAAAGATCTTTTGGCTGACAAAACCACTTACCCTAAATTACTTGGAATGGAGAATTCAAAGAAAAAAGCATTTGATTTGGTGGAAAAAGCAAAAAAAGCAATCGAACCATGGGGATCAGATGCAAACTATTTAATATCCTTAGCTGACTTTATTACAAATAGAGACCGATAAATATTAGTTTATGTATGAGTTTTTTGCCTTCTTAAATAATGAAGTACTTTTCTGGAGCTTATTTTCCTGTTTACTAGCACAATTTTTTAAAATCATATTTAATTTCTTTTCGACTGGAGAAATAAGATTTGGAATTATGTTCGAGACAGGCGGCATGCCTTCAAGTCATTCCGCCTTAATAACAGGTGCTACGTCTGGTATAGGTTATGAATTAGGATTTGATAGCTCAATATTCGCCTTAGCAGTTGCTGTAGCACTTATAGTCATGTATGACGCTAGTGGTGTTAGAAAATCAGCAGGAATTCAAGCAGCCGAAATCAATAAACTATCAAAAAAACTAGACCCTCAATCTGAATTGCTTTTAAAGGAAACCCTTGGCCATACAAAAATCGAGGTCATGGTGGGGAGTTTTTTAGGACCATTAATCACTTTGCCTGGCATTTTTTTTCTAGGTTCTCCTCAAAAAATATTTGATTTGATAATAAATTAAGAATCCTTTGAAAAACTAATTTGTGTAGCATTGATAAAGTTTTTTGCGACTTCTGGAGAACTTGGCATATGTAAGTGAATCCAGCTTGCATGTAATTTCTTATCAAAAAAGCCTTCATTTTTGTATTCAGTTTTCCAAGATTTAATTTTCCATGGGGAAGAAAGTTTCTTTTTATGCTCAGCTTTTCTTAAATCAAGTTCAGATAAATTATTTTCAATTTCCCAATAATGAAATTCATGTCCTCTAATTAATTGATTTTGTTTAATGATCGGAGTATCTTTTAAACCCTCAATGTATCTATAACCTACTGAAAGTTTACTTTTTTTTGATCTAAAAGGAAGGATGCCACTCATTTTATGATTTTTACCATTTTCATCTTTTATAAAGTCTCCTAAAATCATCATCCCTCCGCACTCTGCATATATAAATCCATTTTTGCGGAATTTCCTTAACGAATTTAAGCTTTTTATAGAGTTACTTATATGATCAGCATATTTTTCAGGGAATCCCCCGGGAATAATTAAAGAAGAAGCCTCATTAGGTATTTCTTCATCATCATAAATACTCCATGAAATCAATGGAATTCCTATTTCACTCAAAAACTCTTTAGTTTCAGGGTATTGAAAATGAAAGATTTTATCTTCTGCAATTGCGATAGGTTTACTCTTATCTATTTTAAAATCTTCAAAGCTGACAGAATTAAATTTTTTCTTTCGAGGGGATTTCAGGAATTTAAAAAGAGAAAATATATCAAGATTTCTTTCGGCAAAATTTGCAAAATATTCAACATCAATTTCTTTACCATTATCCAATGGAGGTATTAAACCTAAATTAGCTTTGTTTAAAGTTATTTTTGAATCAGATGGTAAAAAACCAAGAATTTCGATGTCTTCATTTTTAAACACTTCTTTGATTAATTTTTTATGTCTATCTGAATTAACGTTATTAAATATAATTCCTACTATTGACAACTCACTATCGAAATCTCTAAAACCTCTAACACTAGCCAAAAGAGATGCTACTTGACCTCTAGCATTAACAATAAAAATTACTGGGGCATTGAGAAGTTTAGAGATATTTGCTGTACTGGAATAGGTTGTTGACCCTAATCCATCGAATAGACCCATTGCCCCTTCAATCAATGAGAATTCATATTTCAAAGAATGTTTGAAAAAACTTTCTTGAACCCATTCCTCACCACTTAAAAAAATATCTAAATTCCTACAAGTAGGTTGGCCAATTGAACTAAGTTGTTGTTGATCAAGATAATCTGGGCCAACCTTGAAAGTTTGTATCTTTATACCTTTTGAGAACGCCCAACAAGATATCAAAAGAGATAAAGTAGTTTTCCCACTATCAGTTGAAGGAGAAGATATTACACAAGGCATTTATAAGTTTTTAAAACCATTAAATATTTGAAGGGCTATTTTAATAGAATTTTCAAAAAGAGGACTTGTATTACCTCTACTACTTGCCAATAATTTACTTACATCATACTCCGATGTGGAAAAAGAATTTGGAACCACTTGTTCTATTAATTCCATATTAGCCATTCCCCCTGCTTCAAGTCTCATACACTCCACCGATTCACATCCAAGTATTACACAAGTGTTATTTTTTTGAACCTCACTAATTTTTGAAATCAACCTCAATCCAATAACTTGTCCTAAATGAATACTTGGATTTCCCAAAGATAAGGGATTAATTGAAGTAGAAATTATTTCGCCATTAATTCTTTCAAACTCTATTTTTGTTAGTTCTGTATCCCTTTCAACTCTTAAAAAAGACCAACCAAGTTTATCGCTAATCCATGAAATTAGAAACAAAGCTTGAATAATATGATCCCCCGCTATATCAATATCAATATCAGTAATATGATCTAAAATTGGTCTCCTCGTAGGAGGATCAAAAATCATTGCCAACGATTCCCTCCAATTTTTCAACCTAACCCAATTCAAATCATTAATAGCTTTATTTGAATTATTTAATTGATCTAAAACTTTTAAACATCTATTAGGAGATCCAAGAGCAGTATCAATTATTAACCTCAGACCATAATTAGTAAAATATTCGAAGATTTCAGGCGATTCATCTAGGCTTCCATTCCACCATAACCATAAAGGTAATTCATCAATAGATAATTCATCAATTATTTTTAATCCTTTATTAGATATTGAGGCTGAGTCCCCCCTAATAACGACTAAATCCCCGCATATAGGTTGTATAGCAGTAGTATCACTTAATGGACAGTAAGCGGATACAAAAGTTTTGATATCTGAATTTTTATTTAAAGTTGGTGCTAGGGTTATTAATCTTCTCGGATTCAATGTACTTATTGATGATTCAAAAAATTGTCCTCTAAAATCTTCAAAGTCCTTATTAGATGAATTTTCCTTCAACAAATTCAATAATTCTTTACTGTTGAGGGAAGTAGTAATAGGAAGACCTTGATCTAATATAAATTTTTTAGTAACTTCAATTATTTCTGTATTTAAATTTCCAGTAATTGGTCCACTTACCAATCCTTTTTGAACCAAACATTGTTCTAGCCAAGCAGGCTGCCAGACCATTAATGTAAAAGTATTAGCTCCAGTATTATCTTTATCTTCTGAAATCCATAATTGTTTAAGGTAATTAGAAATTTCCTGATAAGGAAGCTCTAATGGAGTTTGGAGTGTTAGTTGAGGTTTCATTTTTACGGTCTACGCCAGAAAATATTATCTTTTGAAAGTAATTGATCAGACTCAGGAGGTCCCCACGTCATAGATTCATAATTATAAATAGGTAACTTCCAAGGAGAATTATCCATCAATTCTATTAATGGCGTATATAGTTTCCAAGCTGCCTCTACTTCATCGCTTCGAGTAAATAAGGTTGGGTCAGAAAGCATTGCATCAGCTAATAATCTTACATAGCCTTCATCTGAGGGTTCTCCAAATGATTCATCATAAGAAAATTCCATCTCAACAGGTCTTGATTTCATTCCAGAACCAGGCGATTTTACCTCAAATTTGAAAGTAGCACCTTCATTTGGCTGAATTCTTAGGATAAGTTGATTTGGGGATGGATTTATTATTGTTGATTCAAATAAATGAACTGGAACGTCTTTAAAAGTCAAGACTATTTCTCCAAGTCTTTTAGGTAGTCTTTTCCCTGTTCTCAAATAAAAAGGAACACCTTGCCAACGCCAATTATCAACAAAAACTTTTGTCGCTATATAAGTTTCTGTTGTGCTATTACAATTAACACCATCTTCCTGCCTATATCCTTTGAGTCGATTTGAAATATTTCCTCCCTCTCCATATTGACCTCTTATGCAACAATTCCACGGTTCATTTTCGTCAGCAAGTTTTGAAGCTTGAAGAACCTTAGCTTTTTCATTTCTTATTGCTTCAGGTTCAAACTTTCCAGGAGGTTCCATCGCAGTAACAGCAAGCATTTGAGTCATATGATTTTGAAGCATATCCCTTAAAGCACCAGAGCTTTCATAATAACCTGCTCTATCTTCAACACCCACTGTTTCAGATGAGGTGATTTGAACACTTGATATATAATTTCTATTCCAGATTGGTTCAAAAATAGTGTTAGCAAACCTCAAAACGAGAATATTTTGAACTGTCTCTTTACCTAAATAATGATCAATCCTATAAATCTGACTTTCTTCAGCACAACTTTGAACGATCTTATTCAATTTTTTTGCACTTGAATAATCTCTTCCAAAAGGTTTTTCAATCACTAAACGACTTTTCTTAGGATCATCTAAAAGGCCAGCTGCTTTAAGAGCTTTGCATCCACTTGCATAGAAATTCGGAGATACTGATAAATAAAATGTTCTATTCCCATGAGTAGCTTGTGTTTTATCAATTTCATTTAATCTTTTAGAAAGCCTTACGACATGATCACTTTGTTGTAAGTCAACTGGTTCATAGAAAAGATAATTAGAAAATTGTTCCCATTCCCTTTCTTTGCCAGATATTTGATTTGATAACTTTACTTTCATCTTTTCTCTAAACTCATTATCAGTCCAAGGTCTTCTCGCACAACCAACTATTCCAAATTCACTAGGAATTCTCCTTTGCAAATAGAGTTCAAATAAGGCCGGTATTAATTTTCTATGAGTAAGATCTCCACTAGCACCAAATATTACTAAGCATTGTGGAGATATGACTCTTTCCTGCCGTAAACCTAATCTTAAAGGATTACTTAAAGTTGAAGGCATATTCTTAGTATTCTTTTTTTAAAATCCTCTTTTTTTCTAAAATTAGCTACTTATTGTGTCTAAACCAAAAAGTATTTAGTAGGTATAACTTAAATCTAAAAATCAAAGTTTTAGTAGGTTTCTACGTGCCATCTTCCTGCTTTTTTTAGTTGGGGTCTTAATTCTGACCAGTTCAAGCCTTTTTCTTGTGCTGCCTTAGTCATGGCTTCATCTATTCCAGGTTCCATACCCTTTAAACCACAAAGATATATATGTGTCTTTTCATCTTCAATCATATTGAAAAGTTCATTGGCTGATTCTAAAACTCTGTCTTGTATGTACATCCTTCCACCTTTTGTATTTTGCTGTTCACGACTAATAGCTTTTGTATATTTAAAATTATCTGGATTATCAGTAAGGTATCTTTGAAGATCTTCTTCATATAACAAATTAGCTGATTTTGGAGCACCCATAAATAACCAAGCTTTACCCTTGAAATTCCATTTATTTTTTTCTTTTTCAGTTGGTTCGAACATTCTTCTTAAATAAGCCCTCATTGGTGCTATTCCAGTTCCAGTAGCCAACATGACAATGTTTGCGTCCTCTTCGTCAGGGAGAAGCATTTCTTTACCTACAGGACCTGTTATTTTAACTTTATCTCCTGGCTTAATGTCGCATAAGTAAGTGGAGCAGACGCCATTAATGGTTTCACCATCTTTTTCATACTGAAGCTGTCTTACACAAAGAGAAACTGTATTTCCATTAAAGTCATCTCCATGTCTAGTGCTAGCTATTGAGTAAAGTCTTAATTTATGAGGTTTTCCATTAGCATCTTCACCCGCAGGCATAATACCAATACTTTGACCTTCTACATAATTTAAAAATGGATCACTATCTTTAAGGTCGAAAGTTATATGATTAACTCTACCAATTGCTCCATCTTTGAGAAGGCTGTAGTTTTCAATTACCGTTCCTTCGAATGGTGTCTTAGGGCGATAAATATTGACTGGAACATCTGCATGTTTTTTCTTTACCACAGCAGGAGAGTCTGTTTTCGGAGCTTCTATTTTTGAATTTTCTGCTTTCGAGACAACTGGTTTTTTTGGTTCCACAGCTTTTGGCTCAGGTTTTTTTGTTTTTGCTTGTTCAACAAATTTTAAAGCTCTTTTATTAAAAGTTGTGAGTATAAAATAAAAAACAGCTATTACTACTGGTATATGAGCTAATCCGCCTGCGATTACTTTTGCTTGTGAGTACATTTTTTAGATTTCTTTTATAAAAGATTATCAATTTGTAGTTTAATTTGTAGTGATTTCACAAAAATGGTTACGTTTTGAGATCGGAATAAATAGATGAATTTATTTTTATTTTTCAGTATTTGTTGTTTTTATCAGTATAGTTACACAGAAATAATTTTTATCTAATTAAAAATTCATTGTATGAACAATACTCAAGAATCAATGAATCATAATAAAGACGATGATTTCAGGACAATTGAGCAGACGATGGAAAAGCTTTCAGGAGGAACAAGACGACTGGCAGCTCAACTTACCACTTCTGCAAGTTTCGATTCTTTGTGGAGTGTTTTAACAGATTATGATCGTCTAAATCTTTATATACCAAATCTTTTATCGAGCAAAAAAATATTTCAGAAGGAAAATAATGTCCACCTTAAACAAGTTGGAGCTCAAGATTTCCTTGGCATGAAATTTTCAGCTGAAGTAACTATCGACTTATTTGAAAATAAAGAGCTTGGCCTCTTAAAATTTAATTTAATAAAAGGAGACTTCAGGAAATTTGAAGGTAGTTGGAAAATACAAAAAATCAAGAATACCTCAAAAAATTCATTAATTTATGATCTTACTGTGCAAGGTTGTCAGTGGATGCCAATAGGTATGATAGAGAAAAGACTGAAAAAAGATCTTTCAGAAAATTTAATTGCCGTGGATAGGCAAGCAAAATCATCAAAAAGATCGTTATGAATTTAAATTAATAGCCCCAAGGGGATTCGAACCCCTGTCGCCTCCGTGAAAGGGAGGTGTCCTAGGCCTCTAGACGATGGGGCCAGGAAATTAGCATAACAGCTTATTAAAAATTAAGAGTAAGGCTATCCTTTCGTCAAGTATTGTTGCTCTTTGTTTTGTCCTTGCCACACAGGAACTGTAAAATGGAAGCAAGAACCATCACCAATTTCAGATACCACCCATATTCTTCCACCATGGACTTGAACTATTCTCCTACATACTGATAAACCTATTCCAAAGCCTGAAGTTCCTTCAGATGTTTGTGGTAACCTTACCCTATCAAGAAAAATTCTTTTTTGTTCACTCAAAGGAATACCAGCACCTTTGTCACAAATTGTTATCTCTACCCATTGATTTGTCTTGTGGATCATTGTAATTTTTATAGAACCAGAATCTTTAGAAAATTTAATTGCATTTTCAATTAAATTTAAAAATACTTGCCTCATCCTTCTCTGATCTGCGAATACACTTGGAAGATCGGATGGAATATCAGTATCAATTTGAATATTCCTCAATCTCCAGAATTTTTCTAATTCAAGTATTACTTCAGCACTAATATTACCTAAATCAATTTTCTGAGGATTAAATAAGGCTTCCCATTTGGTTGTTCCGACCTCTAGGAGATCTTGAGATAAGAGTTCAATCTCTTCAAGTCGTCTTTTGATAACCTCTTGCAATTTTGAAATATCTATTTGTCCAAGTTTTTGACTTTGAACAGCCAAAGTGGCTGCAGTTAAGGGAGTTCTTAATTCATGCGCGACCATCCTTAATAATCTTTCTTGAGATTCTATCCTTTTTGTTAATGTCTCATTTTCTTGTCTTAGGACAAGAAGTTCGTCTTCTAAAAGAAATTCTTTTTGAGTTCTTATTGAATCAATTTTGGATGGTTGCAAATTAACCCCAAGATTTGTTGTTAATCCTTCCTGTTTCCACCTTGGCAACCATCTCTGCAACTGAGAGAAAATATTGCTCCCAGCAAATATTTGCTTTGGAGCTGGGGAGATTTTTATGAGCGCAGGGATAGCTACTAATCTATGTAACTCTAGTAATTCGGGCTGTTCTGTGGTCTCAGAAATCTGAAGAGATATTTCGAATTCACAATCATCTGATTCTAAATAAGCTATTAGGGATTTTATATCACTACTAGAAAGTTGGTTTCTAGCTGCTATAAGTATTAATTTTAGCTCTTTTTTATCATTCATCAAATGATCATTCCTGAAGTGTTGAAAAGCTGTTAATCCTTATAAACACATTAAGATATTTATTTTTATTTTACAGATAAGCTATGAAATAAATAGGACTTATTTATAAATGGTTGTTATTAATCAAAAGAAAAATTTAAATTTTGGGGAAAATAATCCTCCAGAAATTAACTTAAATAGTAATTTAAAGAGATGGTTTTCTAGAAATATTGGATTGTGGCAATCTAACAGATCATATTTTTTTGATGAAGCACAAAAAACTTATAATTTATGCATGAATATAAATATTGAAGCTCTTGAGAATAAATCTCAATGGGAGTCGCACTACAAATTCACGTGGTATCCTGAAAAAAAATATAATTTCTTCGAAGAAAATCCCCAATATAAAGAACGAGGAGAGATGATTGCATTCTTAAAGGGACACCAACTTATGAGGGGGAATTTCTATCTAAGTGATGATGAAGGAATTTCAAATATTAAGCAAGTTGATGAACACGAAATGATCTTTGAATCTTCTTATAAAGATTGGTATATTCTTGAACATACTAGACTAGTAGATTCGGATAATTATAGATTTAGAGTTATATATTCATGGAACAAAAATAAGCTGAAAATTGTTGAGAATCATCACGAAATAAAAATTATTAAGTAAGTTCTTTTTATGAATTAATGTTCAAAGTAAAAATGTTATCTTGTAGAAAATGTTATTAGTTAATGGGTATTAATTTTTATTCACAAAAAATTCTGAGTTTTATAGGTATTACTTTAATTATACCCTTTACGATTTTTGAGATTAATACAATAAATAAACAAATTAAGGCCGAAAAAAAATTGATTGCTGCTACGGAAAAGGATCTTTTCCTATATCGCCAAATGGGGGCGTCTTATCTTTGTATAGCTTCAAAAGCTGAAGTAGATTTTAACAAAGGGCTTGGCATTGCCAGTGCTACTTTCGCAAATGTAATAACTGGAAAGCATGGCGGTGTTATTGAAGGGCTAGGGGATGAAAAACTTGAAGAACAAAGATTATATAATGCAGGCACATTTCAGATTGTTGGAAGTGCCCTTGATATTTGTCCTGAAAGCGTTCCTAAAAATATAAAAAATGACTATGAAAAAAGGCTTAAGGAATTTATGAAGAAAAACAAATAATAAATTTTTTTATCTAAACATTGAGCTCACTGAACTTTCTTCATGAATTCTCCAAATAGCTTCACCTAGCATATTTGCTACAGAAAGTACTTTTAATTGGGGGAAATTATCTTTAATAATAACTGGAATGCTGTTGGTTACAATGACTTGCTCGAATAAATCTATAGCACTTAGTCTTTCATAAGAAGGTGGAGAAAATACCGCATGTGAGGCACAAGCAAATATTCTATTGGCACCTTCTTTTTTTAATAAATTAGCTCCGGAACAAATTGTTCCACCCGTATCGATCATATCGTCTATCAGAATAGCAGTTTTACCTTTAACTTCTCCAATAACTGTTAAGCTTTCAGCGGTATTATGAGCTGATCTTCTTTTATCAATTATAGCTAAGGGAGCATCTTTCATTAATTTTGCAAAAGCTCTTGCTCTTGCCACTCCGCCTACATCAGGAGAGACAACTACAACTTCCTCTAAATTTAAAGTTTCTAGATAATCAATTAATACAGGTGAACCGTAAATATGGTCGCATGGTATATCAAAATAACCTTGTATTTGAGCAGAATGTAAATCCATCGCAAGAACTCTATCAACTCCTGATTTCTCTAGTAAATTAGCAGTAAGTTTTGCTGTTATAGACTCTCTACCAGAAGTCTTTCTATCTGCCCTTGCATATCCAAAATAAGGGATTACTGCGGTTATTTGCCTTGCAGAAGCCCTCTTGCAAGCATCAACCATAATCATAAGTTCCATTAAACTATCGTTTACAGGCGCACAGGTAGGTTGTATTAGGAATACATCACAACCTCTAATAGATTGCTGAATCTGAACATAAATTTCTCCGTCAGCAAATCTTTTAGATATTAATGGTACATTTTCAATTCCTAAGTATGATGCAATTTCTTCGGCTAGTTTAGGATTTGTTGTTCCACTTACTAACCTTAATCTACTTTTATTTAGATTAAAATTTGATTCTTTATTCTGCACTGCCGTGATAAAACTTGTCACGAAATTAGTACTATAAAACTATATACTTATCGTAGTCGTTTATGTGAATTTAGCAAAAGATAATGACTAGATCTTTTCAAAAGTTATATCTATTGGGTCAAATTTATAAATAAAGTAAATTAATGATCGGAAATTATATTTTGTTCAGCCAAAAATTACTAGGAATATTATTTGTCAATTAAAAAAAATTTGTATATCGTTGAATTTATAGAACGAATAAAAATTTAATTGTAAAGAGTAAAAAAATAATAAAAAAACATGCCTATGCAAAAAGCTCTTACAAAAAAATCACTAGGTGTACTTATGCATCCTTCATGTATTCCTGGAGGAAGAGTATGTGGCACTTTTGGAAAAGGGGCTAAAGAATGGATAAAAATGCTCCAAAGGCATAAAATTGAATTCTGGCAATTTTTACCTCTTAATCCTACTGATTCTTCAGGCTCTCCATATAGTTCACCATCTAGTTTTGCACTGAACCCATGGTTTCTTGATATAGATGATTTAATCGATAAAGGTTTTATTTTCATTTCTAATAAAGAAGAATTGGGCCCCACAAATCATTATAAGAATTATTTTAATTTTGATATTGCAGATGATTTAACAAAAAGATTAGGTATTCTCCTTATGCAAGGATGGGGTTCCCAATCTGAAGCAAGAAAGAATGATTTTCACAAATGGTTAAGTAAGAATTCCTGGGTTGAAGATTATGCAACATTTATTGTTATCAAAGAGGAATTTAATATGTTGCCTTGGTGGGAATGGCCCAAAGAATTTAAAATTAAAAACAACAACTTTTTAAAATCATGGATTAAGGAAAAAAGTTCGGAGATACTTTCAAAAAAGTTAATACAGTGGCATTTGGATGAGCAATGGAGCGCGATTAAAAACTTTGCAAAAACTTGTAATGTGAAGCTAATTGGAGATTTGCCCTTTTATGTTTCTAGAGATAGTGCTGAAGTGTGGAGTAATAAATCACTATTTTCAATTTTTAAAAATGGAGATTTAATCTTTCAAAGTGGTGTCCCACCTGATTATTTTTCCTCAACAGGACAACTATGGGGGACTCCAACTTACTTTTGGTCAAAACATAAAAGAACTAATTTCGATTGGTGGAGAAAAAGATTTAAAAGGCAATTTAAACTTGTGGACTTGTTGAGATTTGATCACTTTAGGGGGTTGGCAGGTTATTGGAGAGTTAATGGCAATTCTAAAACAGCAATTTCTGGTAGATGGATAAATTCTCCAGGAAGAACACTATTAAATAAATTAAAAATTGATTTAGGGACTGAATTCCTACCAATAATCGCGGAGGATCTTGGGGTAATAACACCTGATGTAGAAAAATTAAGGAAAAATTTTGACCTTCCAGGAATGAAAATATTACAGTTCGCTTTTGATGGAAATGAAGACAACCCATATTTACCCAAGAATATTGAAGGAGAAAATTGGGTGGTTTACACAGGTACCCATGATAATTCCACCTCCATTTCATGGTGGGGATGTTTAGAAAATAACGCCAAAAAAAGAATAAAAGATGAATATAAATTCTCTGAAAATCCTTCATGGAGTTTAATAAAAATAGGAATGGAAACAAATGCCAATCTATTTATTGCTCCAATCCAAGATATTTTATCTCTAGATGACTCAAGCAGATTAAACATCCCAGGTACGACAAAAAACAATTGGAAATGGAAGTTAAATCTACCTTTAGGAGAAGTAGAAGAAAATGTCAGGAGATTTAGTGAGCTAGGAAATAATTTCGGGAGAACCAGACAATAAAGACTTATAAAAGTTTATTTATCAATGATTTTGTTTTCAATATTTTGAATCTCAATAACATTCACATTTAGAATAAAATATCTCTTTAAAATAAACACAGTTAAAATTAATATAAAAAAATATAAAAGGCTTCCTTGCCAAGTATTTATAAGATCAAATTTGTTGACGATAAAATCATTTTTTTCTTTCTTAGAAGTTTCTCCTTCTCTAGTCACTAATAGTTCTAATGTATTTTTTTTTAATCCTAGACATTCCTCTAATTTGATTAATATTGATCTTATAAATGGATACTTTGGTCTAATATTTTTGTTATTGTTTTCAATAGAAATTATTGTTTTTTCAGGAATTTTTGAAATATGAGATAATTCTTTAATTGTTATATTTTTTTGGATTCTCGCTTCTTTTACCAATTTTGCGATTTCTTCATACTGATCAATTAATCTATGATTTATTAATTCATTATCAATCACAGATTTTTTTAATGAAAAAAGATTTTTAAAAATATTCATTCCATATTTCCAATTTCATTAATTATTTGACTACTCAATTTTAAAATTTAGTATTCTATCTAATTTTAATCATTTAAAAATCATAAGTAAATTTAATAGAAGTAAATATAAACACTAAGTTAGAGAAATAATATTTTGAACTGCACTTTTTGCAATATTCAAAGGGCTAAATGTATCTCTAACTAAACTTAAAAGTTTTTTTGCATCAGTTAATTCAATTTTGTCATCTTTAATAAGGCTCAAAAGAAGATTCTTCCGAACTTCGGATCCTTTTTTACTAACAAATAATTTCAATCCTGCATTGGCAACTGGTATTAGATCTGAATTAATGTTTTCAGAATCTTTAAATAAAATATTTAGTAAACTTTCAACTTTTTCAATTTGAATCCTACCTTTATTATCAAAAACAACTTCTAAAAGAATTTCTAAAATCTCATCAGAATTATCAGTAAGTAGTTTCCTAGCTATATATGGATATGCAATTTTTAAAATTTTAAATTCAGGATCAAGTCTTAGCGCCAAACCTTCTTGACTTACAACGGCTCTTATTATCAAAGCAAACCTACTAGGTACTCTAAATGGATAAGAGTACATTAGTTTTGAGAATTTATCAGTTACATTTTTAAGATTAAAATTACCTACCTCAGCACTTAGAGATCCTCCTAAAACTTCTCTTAATGGTTCAACAAGTTTCTGAAGATCTTGTTCTTTGGTTAAAAAACCTAATTTCTGAAAATCTTTTGCGAGAAGATAATATTCGTCATTTATTATGTGAACAATGGCCTTTATGAGTGTAAGTCTATCTGAATTTGTAATTGTATCCATCATACCGAAATCTACATAAGCTAAATTTCCATAACCTGCATTTCCTCCTTTAAGAGCAAACATGTTTCC
This sequence comes from Prochlorococcus marinus CUG1417, assembly GCF_017695975.1. Lineage (NCBI taxonomy): Bacteria > Bacillati > Cyanobacteriota > Cyanophyceae > Synechococcales > Prochlorococcaceae > Prochlorococcus > Prochlorococcus marinus. Next base: position 1,003,176 of record NZ_JAAORN010000001.1, read on the forward strand.
AGGGTGTGGGTCAGCATGAAAATATCCATATTCAAATAATTGTTGAAGACCGCTGATTACACATGTTTTTATAAAAGATGAAGGTACCAAGTTATTTTCCTCCAATAAAGCCCTATCTCTTAATTTGACTCCATCAATCCAAGAGGTTGTAATAATTCTCTTTGATGAAAACTGTTTTTCCAATTTAGGGATAAAAACGTTAGGGTTATTTTTGAATAAATTTGCAAACTTTAAAGCATTTTCACCTTCTTTTTCGTAGTCAATTTCATCAAAAAGTGCCTTACCGAACTCATCTATTATTTCTCCAATTCCAACACCAATATTTAATGGTAGAAATGGAGACAAAAAAGTTGCAAGAAACCTTAATATCACAATATCTCTTCTTATAAGAAAGTATAAATTTGGCCTTTGAACTTTTACAGCTACATAAGAATTATTTTTCATTTTTGCTTTATAGACTTGTCCTAAGCTTGCTGAGGCAATAGGACTCTCAGGGAACTCATCAAATAATTCATCAGGTGGCGTACCAAGTTCCTCTTCAATTATTTTTAAAGCAATTTTGTTATCAAATGCTGGGAGATTATCCTGTAAGTTGGTAAGTTCTGTCAGCCAATCTTGTCTAACAAGATCTGGTCTAGTTGAAAGTGCCTGTCCTAATTTTATAAAACAAGGTCCTAAATCTGTTATTACATCAAAAAGGTATTTCGAGAGATTTTTTTGTACATTTTTATTTTTACTGTTACCTTGAAAAAGTATTCTTATAAAAAGAAAAATAAAAGTTAAAAGGATATATAAAACTCTCGGGATGAAAATCCATGGTCTCAAAATCAACCAAATCAAGTCACCTTTTGCTGAGTATTGCGAATAAGACCTTGTCATTAAAGTTAAAAAATATCAAAGAAGGATTCTCATTAAACCATTCTATATGTGTCAATAATACTTTATGAGCATTTCATCTTTTCTAACTAAAAAGTTTTTAAAGTCACTTTTCTTCCCTGCTCATAACAGAGGGGCAGCTTTACCCAAGAAATTAGTAGAATTATTAAAAAAACAACCTGGCTACTGGGACTTACCGGAACTACCAGAGATAGGCTCACCTTTATCCCAAAGCGGAGTAATTGCTAAAACCCAAAAAGAATTCTCTAAGAAATTTGGGGCGAAAGGATGCTTTTTTGGAGTTAATGGAGCCTCTGGATTAATACAATCGGCAGTAATTGCAATGGCAAAACCTGGCGAAGCTATACTGATGCCACGAAATGTTCATATAAGTGTTATCAAAATTTGTGCGATGCTGAATATACATCCAATATTTTTTAATCTAGATTGTTCCTCAGAAACTGGTCATTACAAACCAATAACAAAAGTATGGTTAGAAAATGTATTTAAAAAAATAAATTTTAACGAAAAAAAAATTGCGGGGGTAATTCTTATAAATCCCTCTTATCAAGGTTATTCAGGAGATTTAAAGCCTTTAATAGATCTTTGTCATCAAAAAAATTTACCTGTTTTAGTTGATGAAGCTCATGGTTCTTATTTCCTTTTTTGTGAAAACCTTAACCTACCAAAATCAGCCTTAGTATCAAACGCTGACTTAGTCGTTCACTCATTACATAAGTCGCTTAATGGTTTGACTCAAACGGCTGCACTTTGGTACAAAGGGAATCTAGTAAATGAGAATAATTTAATCAATAGTATTAACTTATTGCAAACTACTAGTCCAAGTTCCCTTTTACTTTCTTCGTGTGAAGAGTCTATTAAAGACTGGCTAAATAAAAAAAGTTTATCAAAATATCAAAAAAGAATTTTAGAGGCAAAAAGTATCTACAAAAAATTAATCCAGAAGAATATACCTCTCATAGAGACCCAAGACCCCTTAAAAATAATATTAAACACCTCTAAGGTTGGAATTGATGGTTTTACCGCTGATAAATTTTTTTATAAAAATGGCCTTATTGCTGAATTACCAGAAATGATGACTCTAACTTTTTGCTTAGGATTATCGAACCAGAAAGATTTTCCTAATTTATTAGAAAAGTTATGGAATAAATTACTATTAAATTCTAAAAAATTAAAAAATTTAGAAGTACTCCAATCACCTTTTAAACTAGTTGAAACACCCGAAATTGAAATTGGAATTGCTTGGAGAAGTGAGACTCAGAGTATCCCTTTCTCTCAATCTTTAAATAAAATCTCAGGAGATATTATTTGCCCTTATCCTCCTGGAATACCTTTACTAGTTCCCGGAGAAAAAATTGACATAGATAGGTTTAAATGGATAAATTATCAGAGTTTGTGCAACAAAGATCTGATAAATTTTAATATAAGAGTCATGCAACCATAAAAATTCGATATGAGAGTTATAAGCGGATTACTTATAGGCATATTTGGTTTAATTGTTGTTTTGTTGGGTGGATGGTTTTTTACATTTGCCACAGCGCTGCTTACTTATTTAGCGTTATTGGAATTTTTTAGAATGGCAGAATCTAAAGGAATAAAGCCAGCTACAAAAACCACATTATTTTCATCTTTCGTTATCATAATTTCTACTTATCTTGAGACTATAGGTTTAATGGAAGGAGAAATATCAAATTCAATTTTGCCAATCTGTTCAGTTGGAATATGCACCTGGTTATTATTACAACCAAAACCTGGAACAATTTCAGATATTGCAGCTTCTATTTTTGGATTATTCTATTTGGGTTTTTTACCTAGTTACTGGATTAAGTTAAGGGGATTAGAGTCAGTAATAATAAGTTCCAATCAAGGTTTGATTTCGTTTGAAAACTTATCAAATACTGAAGGTCTTCATTTAACTTTAACTTCTTGTTTTTTAATTGTTGCTAGTGATATTGGTTCTTATTTTATTGGAAAGTCATTTGGTAAGAAATCTCTTTCTCCAATATCTCCTAGCAAAACTATAGAAGGGTTAATTGGAGGAATATCATGTTCAATTTTATTAGCAATATTTTTTGCATTTTCACTGAATTGGGAAAATCCGTTATTTGTTGGAATTTTATATGGAATTTTGATCTCTCTCATGGCATTAGTTGGAGATTTAATTGAATCAATGATGAAGAGAGATGCAAAAATAAAAGATTCTGGAACTTTTTTACCTGGACATGGTGGAATTCTTGACAGAATTGACAGCTACATTTTCACTCCATCTGTTTTGTATTACATTTTTATAATTCTCAAGTATCTAAATTAAATATGAAATTTTTTACTCCAAAAAAAAATCTTCGATAATTTTACTAGATAATGATGGTAAATCTATATGGGGAAGATGACCACAATTTCGCAAGCCTACAAAATTTAATTTATCAATTTTTCTTATATTTTTAATCTCTTTTTTTCCTAAAATACGATCATTTTCTCCACATACTACTTTAATTGGGATATTTTGAATATATTTATGTGTCCCAGCAAACCCTCCACTTTTTGCAAATGACGCAAGTGAATTCCTCCATCCTTGGCAACCTAAATGAATTGAAGCAATTTGCTCTTCCATTTCACCAACACATTCATCTGGAAAAGCAAATGCTTGCCTGCAAAGACTTTTTCTAACTTGCGGCAATCCAAGAAATGAGGCTCCTATTTGGTTAAGAGGAAAAGGGATGCTCTTAGGTTCGCCGAACAATCCGGCGGGAGATAAAAGAATAATTTTATCAATAGAATCAGAGATTTTAAAAGCAAGTTCTAAAGCTGCCGAACCTCCCATAGAGGCACCAATAATTTTAAGATTCTTTGTTATTTGCAAGGTTTTAAGGAGATCAATTAAATATGAAATTATTTTCGAGGGATTGTATTCATTTGTCACGCATCTAGGACTAAATCCAAACCCTAACAAATCAGGAGCTATAACTAGGAAATTTTTTTTTAATGATTGATATATTCTTCTGAACTCTAAAAAACTACTGTCAAAGCCATGTAGAAGAAGTACAGGTTGACCTTTTCCTCCCATAACTACAGGGAATTTCAAGGAGTTCCAGTTCTCATTGAGTTTGATCCATTTAACATCATTTGCCAAATAAAGACCCAGTGGATCTAGTAGAGATGATCTGGAGCTCTCAAAAAATTCAATATTTAAATCACTAAATTGTTCGAAATGGGATTTAGTCAAAAAACAATCATATTTTAATTTTTTGTTGTTCAAAATTTGAAATAACTTCAATTATATCTCGTTTACTAATTTCAAATGGCAAAAAGTGAATTTCAGATTTATCTCTACAAGTAAAATCAGCAATTTTTTCTAAATTTTGATTATCAAAAACATTAATTCCTAATTCTGAAATGGTAGTTGGCAAATTTAATTGTTTCATAAGTACTAATAATTGTTTAATAGATTGATCAGCCAATTTATTATTATTTTTCATTTCTTCAAGTCTTAATTGCAATAGCAATCCAACTCCAACAATCTCACCATGCAAAAATTTATTTGGGGTAATTATCTGAGTAATTGCATTATGAATAGCATGCGCTGCAGCTGTCCTACACTTTTCTCCACCGATTCCTCCTACTAATCCTGCTGTAAGTCCACATGCTTCTATAGTATTTCGCCATGAAGAATTATTTTTAACTTTATCCTTAAAAGCTTTTCCTCCATCAATTAGTAATTGATCTCTTAAAACTCTTGATATCTGAATAGCTTGTTGAACAAGACCATCATCTACAGTTGAACTTGTTAATGAGGATTCATACCATTTCGCCAAAGCATCCGCTATTCCACTTGCAAGTGTTCTTGATGGAGCTGTTTGAATAAATTGATGATCAAATACTAGGACTTTTGGACAAGCTCTTAATGCAACATCCTTTATGAATTGACCTTTTTTTGTATAAATATTTGACAAAGCAGTCCAACCCGCGCATGTAGACGCACTGAGGGGTACTGTAATACATGGGATATTAAGGATTTCTGCTATATATTTACCTGAATCGAGAACTTTACCTCCTCCTGCTGCAATAACAGCATCATTATTATTATTTAAGATGATGTTTTTAACTCTTAAAATGTCTTCATAACAGCAATCAAATTGTAGATTAGCCGAATTTACATTAAGGTCTTGATTTTTTAAATCTCTAAAAATTTTATTTTTAATGTCATTCGTGGAAACGTTTCTACCTAAAATTAATGGACTTTTACTCAAATTAACAATTTGAGGTAAAGATTTTTCCCAGGCGTCATTTCCCCTAAATATAATTTCTGGAGAGATTGACTGCATTTAGAACTTAATTACTAGAAGTTAGCACCTGCTAACTCCTGTTGAGATTCTTCAGAAGTAATATTGATTGTTACTTTTTTGTTTTCATCTATATCAACTAGGGCCTTATCTCCATCTTTTATTCTTCCAGAGAGGACTTCTTCAGCCAGACTATCCTCCAATAAACGCATAACAGCTCTTCTTAATGGTCTAGCTCCATAAGAGGGATTATAACCTTCTTCAACTAGCCTTTCCTTGAAGGCTTCAGTTACGCTTAATTTAATGCCTTTGTCTTGCAATCTGGCAAAAACTTCTTGTAACATTATTTCAGCAATTTCTTTAACTTCATTTTTAGATAATTGTCTGAATACGATTATTTCATCAAGTCTATTTAGAAATTCAGGTCTGAAATATTGTTTGAGTTCTTCATTAACTAATGATTTAATCCTGTTGTATTGGCTATCTTCAACAGAATCGCCTGAAAACTCAAATCCCAATCCCCCTCCACCTTTCTCAATTACCTTTGATCCAATATTTGAAGTCATTATTAGCAAAGTATTTTTAAAGTCTACGGTTCTACCTTTGGAATCTGTTAATCTTCCGTCCTCAAGTAGTTGCAATAATAAATTAAAAACGTCTGGATGAGCTTTTTCTACTTCATCAAACAAAACAACAGTATAAGGTCTTCTTCTAACCGCTTCCGTCAGTTGCCCACCTTCATTAAATCCAACATACCCGGGAGGGGAACCTATAAGTTTACTAACCGTATGTCTTTCCATAAATTCTGACATATCTAATCTAATCATTGCTTCTTCACTACCAAAGAAATATGAAGCTAATGATTTAGTCAGTTCAGTTTTTCCTACACCAGTGGGACCTGAAAAGATAAAACTTGCTATGGGCCTATTAGGATTTTTCAAACCAACTCTTGCTCTTCTGATAGCTCTAGATACAGCTTTTACAGCTTCATCTTGTCCAATTAGCCTTTGATGAAGTGTTTCCTCCATATTGAGGAGCTTGACTGATTCGGTTTCGGTTAATTTTTGAACAGGTACACCAGTCCAAGATGCAACGATATGAGCTACGTCTTCCTCACTAACCATGGGGTTTGGTAAAAGTTTTGAATCATTTTTTTCTGAGTTTGTATCAATACTAGATTCATCTTCAGCTTTAGATTCTTTTTTATTTTCAAGTACCTCTTTAATTTTTGCAGACAATTCCATCTCCTTTTCTCTAAGTTGTCCAGCTTGATCAAAGTTTTGATCCCTTACAGATTCTTCTTTTTGTTTTTGAATTTGTCTTAGTTCTTTATCTATTTGTTTAGCTTCGGGAGGGAGCTTAGAGTTTAGTAAACGAACTCTACTTCCTGCCTCATCGATAAGGTCTATAGCCTTATCGGGCAAAAACCTATCAGATATATATCGATCACCCAAGTGAGCTGCTGCTTCTAAAGCATCATCAGTAATTTTGAGGCGATGATGTTGTTCGTAACGTTCTCGAAGACCTTTTAAGATTTCTATTGTATCTTCAATAGATGGTTCCCCAACCATTACAGGTTGGAATCTTCTCTCTAAAGCTGCATCTCTCTCAATATGTTTTCTATATTCATCAAGAGTTGTAGCTCCAATACATTGGAGTTCACCTCTAGCCAAAGCTGGCTTCAATATATTTGCTGCGTCTATAGCTCCTTCAGCAGCTCCAGCACCAATTAAAGTATGCACTTCATCTATGACCAAAATTACATTTCCTGCAGATTTTATTTCTTCCATTATCTTTTTCAATCTTTCTTCAAATTCTCCTCTATATTTTGTTCCAGCAACCAAAAGACCAATATCAAGAGTTAGAACTCTTTTATCTTCTAATATGTCAGGAATATCTCCAAGTTGAATTCTTTGAGCCAGACCCTCTGCAATAGCTGTTTTACCAACTCCGGGTTCTCCGATAAGCACAGGATTATTTTTTGTCCTCCTTCCTAATATTTGGACTACACGATCAATTTCTGAATAACGACCTACTACTGGATCTAGTTTTGATTCACTAGCTAGCTTTGTGAGATTTGTTCCAAATTCATCCAGAGTAGCAGTTTTTAAATTACTCTTATTCGAATTTGCCCCACTCCCGACTTCCGCTGTTTCGCCTAGCATCCTTATTACTTGAGTTCTTACTTTAGTAAGATCAACATTAAGATTCTCTAGAACCCTTGCTGCTACACCCTCACCTTCCCTAATTAAACCAAGTAAAAGATGTTCAGTCCCTATATAATTATGACCCAATTGACGAGCTTCTTCCAATGATAATTCTAAAACCCTTTTTGCTCTTGGGGTAAAAGGTATTTCAACAGCTACAAATCCTGAACCCCTACCAATTATCTTTTCTACTTCTATTCTAGAGTCTTTTAAATTAACTCCAAGTGATTTAAGCACTTTAGCTGCGACTCCAGTACCTTCTCCAATTAAACCTAATAAAATTTGCTCTGTTCCAACAAAATTATGACCAAGTCTTCTTGCTTCCTCTTGGGCAAGCATGATGACTTTTATAGCCTTTTCTGTAAATCTTTCAAACATTAGAAGATTAAACCCTATTAATAACCTACCAGTAATATGTCGTTTTTGTGTTCAGAATGAGCTTTTATGAATACCTAAAAGTATATTTTATTTTATTAAATTTAACTTTTTTAGTGATATAGCAATAAATTATAGTGATTTCAATGATTCTGGTTATCCGAACAATTAATTTTTTTAATTATTTAGTTGTTAATTTTTTTTCTTTTATGAGCGCATCTGAACCATCCATATAATAGTTTCTCCTTATTCCCACAGTAGAAAAATCAAACCGACTATAAAATTTCTCAGCTATGGCATTAGTCTGGGAGACTTCTAAAAATAATTTATTTATATTTGAATCTTCACATTGTTTTATCAAATATCTCATAAGGTGGGATCCATAACCTTTTTTCCTGTATTTCTGATTTACGGCAAAAAAATTTATTTGCGCTTCATCAAGAACCACATGAAAAACGCATATTCCTACTAATGTTTTCAAAAAAAATACCCCAAAGACTCTAATGCCTTCTTTCTTAAATTCTTGGGCCCATTGCTTTTTGCTCCACAAAGAAATCGTATTTGAATCTAATTCATAACATAAATCAATATCTTTCTCATTAATCTTTTTAATCGATATCATTTAAGAATAAATAAACACTCTAAAAATACAAAATTATAGTCATTATAGAATTAAGACAATTTTAGAATAACTCTATTTGAAATTCTCCCATGCAAGAAAAAAAATCATTTTTAAAACAGAAGATTGACCTCAAAAGTCCGAATAAAAATATCGTACCCATTACAACATCCGTTGGAAGTGATGGAAAGTTATCAGTTGGGGGGTGTTCAATTGAAGAATTAGTAAAAAAATATGATTCTCCTCTTTATATTTTGGATGAAATAACTTTAAGAAACTCTTGCAGAGCGTACAAAAAAGCATTAGAAAAATATTACCCTGGGAAATCTCTTCCGATATATGCTTCCAAGGCGAATAGTTCTATTTTCATGAGTAACCTCGTTTCCTCAGAGGGTTTAGGACTTGACGCAGTTTCAGAAGGAGAACTATTAACTGCCCTTAAAGGTGGTGTCCCTAATGAAAAAATTGTTTTTCATGGTAACAATAAATCAGATAAAGAAATAGAGTTTGCAGTTAAAAATAACATTAAAGTAATTGTAGATAATGACTATGACTTAGAAAGATTAGAGGAAATCTCAAATTCATTTAATCTTGATTTAGAAATAATGATTCGCTTTACTCCTGGTATAGAATGCCATACACATGAATATATAAGAACGGGATCATTCGACAGCAAATTTGGTTTCGGAATTGAATATTTAAATGTCTTATTTGAAAGAATCAGCAATACAAAACATCTAAAATTAAAAGGATTACATGCTCATATTGGTTCCCAGATTTTTGAACTAGAGCCACATAAGGATCTTGGAGAAATAATGGTCAATGTTATTTTAGAAGCTAAAAAATTTGGCCATGATATTCAAAAATTAAATGTAGGTGGAGGTTTAGGAATTAAATATACAGAAAATGATGATCCTCCTTCGATTGATGAATGGGTAAAAACAATTTCCACATCTGTTGTTAAAGCTTGTAAGAAAAATAATTTAGATTTACCTACACTGATGTGTGAGCCTGGAAGATCTATCGTTTCTACGGCAGGAATAACAATTTACAAAATTGGGGCGTTTAAAGAAATTCCAGGGATCAGAACATATTTGTCTGTTGATGGTGGGATGAGTGATAATCCAAGACCAATAACATATCAATCAAATTATTCTGCATGCTTGGTTAGTAACCCCTTTAATATTAATTCGAAAAACAAATATACTATCGCTGGCAAGCACTGCGAATCAGGAGATGTATTGTTTAAGGAGATAGAACTAGCAAATTGCAAAACAGGAGATCTTATATGTGTTTTTGGTACTGGTGCATATAATAATTCAATGAGTTCTAACTACAACAGAATCCCAAGACCAGCAGCTCTTTTAGTTTGTGATGGAGAGGCAGAGATTATTCAAAAAAGAGAAAGTCCATTTGATCTTTTAAAATATGATGTTTTACCTGATCGCTTTATCAAACAAAATTAGGTACATTTAAATTAATTTTGTTTTTAGTGTGAATTTCTGGGGGATTATAAATTTAAAACTTCTATTAGATGTCTTATTTGCTGTTGGTTTCGGACTTTTATTATTTTCAAGAGTAAAAGAACAACGTACATTATGGCTCCTAAGAGGATATTTGTTTTTAGTCTCATCCGCATGGTTTATTCAAAGATTTGCATACCTTCCTCTAACATCAAAATTAATTGATGCCGTAGTCCTCGCTTGCTCTCTCTCATTAGCAATTCTTTGGCAAGGAGAGTTAAGAAGATTAATGGAATTATTAGGTACTGGGAGACTTGCTGTATTACTAGGAAATCCACCGAAGGAGTTTAGAGCAACATCAACTACTATTACTCAGTTAGTTGATACCGCAGGTAAACTCTCTCAGAATAGAAGAGGCGCTTTAATCGTTGTAGATTTGGGGAGTGATTTAAGGCCTGAAGATTTTTTATATTCAGGTACTAACATTGAGGCACAATTATCAACTGACCTTTTAATAAATCTGTTTGCAACAGATACCCCTTTGCATGATGGGGCAGTACTTGTTAAAGGGAACAAAATAATATCTGCTGGGGTAATACTTCCTTTGTCAAGGCAAGGAATTAGTAGATACGGCACAAGACATTTAGCTGCACTAGGGATTACAGAAAGATTTGACAGGTGTATTTGCATTGTTGTTTCTGAAGAAACAGGTACGTTATCATTAGCAAACCAAGGTAAACTTGAAAGACCTATCACTAGTAGTAGGTTACAAGAACTTCTTGTAAATTTAATTGGAAATCAAAACTCAATGGTGACAAGTAAACCATCTATAGGTAAAAATGCCTTATCCAAAAAGACAACCCAAAATGATAATATTATCAGTGATATTAATGGGAAAGAGACTGAAAAATCAGAAATCTTCATTAACAAAAAGGACTAACTAATGAGTTTAGGAAAAATAATCGATACAAAAAATAATGATTTATTCAAAAGAATAGATAAGCAGAAAGTTCCAGAACATGTTGCAATAATTATGGATGGGAATGGGAGATGGGCTACAAAAAAAGGTTTGCCTCGTACATATGGGCATAAGAGAGGAGTGGATGTTTTGAAAAAAATTCTCAAAGCATCAAAAAAATTAGGTTGCAAAGTACTTACTGTTTATGCTTTTTCAACGGAGAATTGGACAAGACCAACAAAAGAAGTTGACTTCCTTATAAATCTCTTTAACGAAGTTTTGAAAAACGAAATTAAAGAGATACATGAAGAATCAACAAAAATTAAATTCATTGGGGATTTAACTCCTTTCCCAGAAACTTTAAAAAAAATAATCTCTAGTTCAGAATCTCTAACTAAAGATAACAATGCATTTTTATTAAATGTTTGCGTCAATTACGGAGGCAGGCAAGAAATAGTGAAAGTTGCAAAAGAACTAGCATTAAAATGTTCTTCTGGTGAAATAAAACTTAGTGAAGTTAATGAAGAATTATTTAATTCAGAGCTATTAACTCGAGGCATTAAAGATCCAGAATTACTAATAAGAACTAGTGGAGAAAAAAGGATCAGTAATTTTCTTTTATGGCAATTAGCTTATTCAGAAATTTACATCTCCGAGGTACTTTGGCCAGACTTCAATGAGTTTGAATTTTTAAAAGCAATAATTGATTACCAATCAAGGGATCGACGTTTCGGCGGTATAAAATCATTACCAAATGAATCTTTTGAAGATTCTCAATATTCTTCTTAACAAAAATGTCTAATTTTAATAATCAGTTATTAAGAGAAATTAGGTTCGATTGGAATAAAGAGGAGATATCGAAAATACTTAATATGCCTCTAATTGATTTAATGTGGGAATCACAAATCGTACACAGGAAATTCAACAAATACAACATTCAATTAGCATCATTGTTCAGCGTCAAAACTGGTGGATGTGAGGAAAATTGCTCGTATTGTAGCCAATCTATTTATAGTGCTAGCGATATAAAAAGTCATCCACAATTTCAAGTTGAAGAGGTTTTAGCAAGAGCTCAAATAGCAAAAAATGAAGGAGCAGATAGGTTTTGTATGGGTTGGGCATGGAGAGAAATTAGAGACGGTAAATCATTTGATGCAATGTTACAGATGGTCAGCGGTGTAAGAGATTTAGGAATGGAAGCATGCGTTACTGCTGGGATGCTTACAGAAGATCAAGCTTCCAGACTCGCTGATGCTGGTTTGACCGCTTATAACCACAATCTTGATACTAGTCCTGAGCATTATAAAAACATTATTACGACTAGAACTTATCAAGACAGACTGGATACTATTAAAAGAGTAAGAAATGCAGGAATAAATGTTTGTTGTGGAGGAATAATAGGTTTGGGTGAAACTAATGGAGATAGAGCATCTCTTTTAGAAGTGCTGTCAAATATGAATCCGCACCCTGAGAGTGTTCCTATAAATTCATTAGTAGCTATTGAGGGTACTGGTTTAGAAAATAATAAAGAAATTGATTCTGTTGAGATGATAAGAATGATAGCTACAGCCAGAATTCTTATGCCAAAAAGTAAAATAAGATTAAGTGCAGGACGAGAAAAGCTCTCAAAAGAAGCTCAAATTTTATGTTTTCAATGTGGTGCAAATTCAATTTTTTACGGAGATGAGTTACTTACAACTTCAAATCCATCTTTTCAATCAGACAGAAAACTTCTTAAAGAAGTTGGAGTAACATTTAATAAAAATTTTGAAACTTGTGAAAAAACATTATCCTCTTTATGAAAGGAAAAAATTATAAAATAGTTTCTCTTTATTCTTTCTTCCCATTTCAAGAAAACTTAATTTTTGATCTCAAAAATAAATTATTAGAAATCGGAAATGAAAACGATCTTTCAGGTTTATTAATTTTTGCAAGTGAGGGTATTAATGGAACTATTTGTGCTGAGAAAGATCTAATTGATAATGTTATCAACTTACTTTACAAATATACAGAAAATAAAAATTTAAATATAAAAGTAAACTTTTCAAAAAAGAAAGTCTTCAAAAAATTAAAAATTAAAATCAAGAAAGAAATAGTTACAATGGGTATTAATGGAATAAACCCTTCACAAGATAATGGGACTTATGTTGACTCAGCTAATTGGAATAAGTTAATAAAAAATCAAAATACAATAGTCATTGATACTAGAAATCATTATGAGGTTTCCATAGGAACATTTCAGAATTCCATAAATCCAAATACGAGAAACTTTAGCGAATTCCCCAAGTGGGTAGATGATCATTTAGAAAGTCATTTAGAAAATAAAGAATCTTCAAATATAGCAATGTTTTGTACAGGAGGTATCAGATGTGAAAAAGCTACAAGTTTGCTGAAAAAGAAAGGTTATAAAAATATTTATCATCTACAAGGTGGAATCCTTCAATACCTTGATGATATACCAGAAGAAGAAAACTTATTTGAGGGTGAATGTTATGTTTTTGATAAAAGAGTTGCTTTAGATCAAGAATTAGAAAAAGGCTCCTACTCGATTTGTCATGCATGTGGAATGCCAGTTTCAATTCAAGATCAAAAAAGAAAAGAATATAGAAAGGGTATTCAATGTCATTTCTGCATAGATCAATTCAGTGATGATGATAGGAAAAGGTTTGAAGAAAGACAAAAACAGATCGATAGATTAAAAGTGGAAAATCATAAAATCTGTAAAGATTAATTTTCAGAATCATGAAAGTTGAAGAATTAGAAAAATTAGCAAGCACTATTGGATTAGTAATTAAAATTCAAGTAAGAGAAACTCTTGGTTTATGCTTTTTTAGAATCGTTATAGCGGAACAGAAAGATAACATTATTAAGATTTGGGCCGAAATGAAAGGTTGGACTTATTTAAATAACCAAGGTATTCAGCTTGATACATTAAGAATCCTTAGTAAGGCACCCGCTTTTGTTTCGGAATTAATATGGGCAACAACTATGTCTTGGGCAATTGAAAAAAAATCAAGCAAAAAAGCAAGACTTTTAGCTATTTTTGATAGTGAAGGATATAGTAAAAAACTTGTAAGATATTTCAAGTTAATAGGCTTCAAAATTGTGAAAGAAGTTGGTTCTAGCCCGGCAGATCTTTTACTAAGATTGATCTGGGGAGGTGCGGGAACACTTATGAACGGGGAATGTATTTCCATATTGAAAAAACTTGAAAAGAAACTATCTTTAATTAAAGAAAGTTAACCCGCATGATAACTACTTCTAACTAAGGGGCCAGAAGATACTTTCTTGAATCCTAATTCCTTAGAGAAGCGATCTAAATATTCAAACTCTGATGGATCCCAATATTTCTTAACTGCCAAATGATTGAATGAGGGCCTTAAATATTGGCCAATTGTGATTTGATCACAATCTATTTTTTTAAGATCATAAATTGTCATTTTTATTTCATCCAATGTTTCCCCAAGACCTAACATAATTCCTGATTTAGTTTGAATATGAGGAGCAATATCTTTTGACTTTTTTAGTAAACTAAGCGATTTTTTGTAATTTGCACCTCTCCTAACTTCTTTTTGCAGTCTTTCAACAGTTTCTAGATTGTGATTAAAACATATTGGTTCTTTTTCTAAAATCATCTTCAATCTCTCTGTCTGAAGGTTATTAGTTTCAACAAAATTTTTGCCCCCACCCCATAAATCAGGAGTTAAAACCTCTATTTTAATTTTTGAATCAATTTTTCTAATCTCATCAATTGTAGATATAAATAAATTTGCACCATGATCAGGGAGATCATCTCTAGCTACAGATGTCAAAACAACATATTTCAAATTTAATACTTTTACTGCCTCAGCGACTTGAATACATTCATCCTTATTTATTGAACTAGGCCTTCCTTTGTTTACCTGACAGAAAGCACAAGAACGTGAACATATCGATCCACCCAGTAAGAAAGTGGCTGTTCCTGAGGCATAACATTCTGCTCTATTTGGACATCTTGCTTCTTCACAAATGGTATGAATATTTGATTTTTTGATAAGTGTTTGTATTTTTTCAAACTCTGAAGCTTTACTAATAGGAAATTTTATCCAAGAAGGGAGTCTTAAAAATTTTTCTTTCTTAGTTAGATTATTCTGTCCCATTTCTAATTTAGTTTTGTTCTCCCTTCTAAGGCCCTAGCAAGTGTAACTTCATCCACATATTCAAGTTCACTGCCCATTGGCAGACCGTAAGCAATCCTCGTAACTTTAGTAAAAGGGGCCAGCAATTTTCCAATGTAAAGACTTGTTGTGTCTCCTTCAACACTTGGAGTTAATGCCAATATGATTTCATCTATTTCAGACTTACTAACTCGTTCTACTAAACTCCTAATTTCCAAGAGTTCAGGACCAACAGAATCCATTGGAGATATTAAACCACCAATAACGTGGTAGACACCTTTAAATTCCCTAGCACGTTCTAAAGCAAGTAGATCTTTAGCTTCTGCTACTACACAGATTAGTTTTTGGTTTCTTTCAGTATTTCGACAAATTTCACATTCATCTTCCGAAGTCAAATTAAAGCATTTTTTACAACGACCAACATTACTACGAGCTTCTAACAAGGCATTTGAGAAGTCTCTTATTGTACTTTCAGGTTGTTTTAAAATAAACAAGGCTAATCTTTGAGCTGTTCTTGGACCAATCCCTGGAAATTTCTCAAAATGACCAATTAATTTTGAAAGTGGTTTGGTATAAGTAATCAAAATCAAACTATTTCTAGAAATAATTTAGACGCAAAATTCTGAATTGCCATAATTGTTTGCTTTTAATGTCTTATTATGTTTTTAGTTAGTAATTTCAAACAAAATGAAAAATATAAAATTTAACCCTTTCAAATATTTATTTTTGATTTTTTTATGTTTTACACTTAGCGCTTGTAGTGGAGGTCTCAATGCAGGATTAGAAGCTTATCAAAGCCCCGATGGAAGATATGCCTTTTTGTATCCAACAGGATGGACTCGAGTAAAAGTCGATGGAGGACCTGAAATTATTTATCATGATTTAATCAATAGTAATGAGACATTAAGTTTAGTAATTTCTGATGTTAATAAAGAAGTTCAATTAGAGCAATTGGGAAGCCCAAGTGAAGTTGGTCAAACATTAATTGATAAAGTCATTGCTCCCGAAGGTTCAGGGAGAGAGGTTGAACTTATTAATACTAATAAGAGAGAGAAATCCAATCATATATTCTATGACTTAGAGTATGTACTCAATTTAAATGAACAGACCAGACACGAACTAGCTACTGTCGTAATTGATAGAGGAACACTTTATACTTTTGCTGTAGGAACAAATGAAGAGAGATGGAATAAAGTTAATGGAATATTTAGTAATGTAATTGAATCATTTAACTTTCTAATATAGTTTTAGAAATTTCATACTAAATGCCTACTTGAACATTCCACAAATCTGCATATATCTTGTTCTGATCTAGTAAACTTTCATGTTTTCCACTTTCTACTATTTTACCTTTATCAATAACAATAATATTGTCCGCATTTTTTATTGTGCTTAACCTATGAGCTATTACTATTGTGGTTCTTTCTTTTGTTATTTTAGATAATGATTTCTGAATCAAAGCCTCTGTTTCATTATCTACTGATGCTGTAGCCTCATCTAATATTAATATCGGAGCATCCTTTAAAACAGCTCTCGCCAAAGCAATTCTTTGACGTTGTCCGCCTGAGAGCCTTTGGCCCCTTTCTCCCACTATAGTTTTATAACCATCTGGTAATTGTTCAATAAATTCATGAGCTTCCGCAATCTTTGAAGCTTGAATGATGTCTCTTAAACTAGGGTTGATAGAGCCGTAAGCAATATTTTCTTGTACACTTCCATGAAATAAATAAGTTTCTTGACCTACTAAAGATATACACTTTCTTAAATCCCTCAAGTTTATTTCTTTAATTGAAATCCCATCCAAGGTTATTGATCCGTTATTACTATCATAAATCCTAAGCAGTAGTTTTATTATTGTACTTTTCCCAGAACCTGTTAAACCAACAATTCCTAATGTTGAGTTATTTTTAATTTCGAAATTTATATTTTTTAAAGTTAAATTTCTTCCAGGATAATTAAAATTTACATTATTAAAAATTATTTCTCCTCTGATATCTTTAGCTTGAATTTTTATTTTTCCATCTTTTATTTTTATAGGGGTATCTATAAGATCAATTACTCTATCTATTGATGCCATAGATCTCTGAAAATCATCTAAAACATGCCCCAATGTAGTCAAAGGCCACAATAGTCTTTGTGTGATAAATACTAAAAAACTATAGGTACCTACATTAAGTGTCTTATTCCAAGTTTGAAAACCTCCAATTAATAGAATTGCTATAAAAGCAAATAATATTGCGAATCTAATAAGAGGAATAAATGCTGAAGATAATTTTATTGCAGCCTTATTACTGCTTTGATAATCGAGACTTTCTTTATTTAATCTATTTAGTTCCCATTTTTCCTTAGTAAAACTTTTTATAGTCAGAATTCCACTTAAATTATTATTAAGTCTTGATGCCAATAGTCCAGCTTTATTTCTAACATCTCTATATTTTGGTGCTAGCTTCCTTTGGAATTTAATTGATCCTAAAAATATAATTGGAATAGGAAAAAAAGCAAATAAAGCAATTTTTGGAGCAACAAAAATCATTGTTCCCCCAATTATTAAGACAGTTATAAATAACTGAATAATCTGATTAGCCCCTTGGTCTAGAAATCTCTCGAGTTGATTTATATCATCATTCAAAATAGATAATAGTCTTCCAGTATTATCATTTTCAAAAAAATCCATATCTAATTCCTGGATATGTGCATAAGCTTTTATTCTTAATTTATGCTGAGATAGCTGAGCCAAATTTCTCCATAAAATCGAATATAAATATTCAAAGGAGGATTCACCAGACCAAACTATTCCTGAAGCAAATGCAAGAAAAATCAATTGCGCCGGTACTTCTTTTATCCCAAAACCAGCAATCCATGAATTCTGTTCCTTCACAACGATATCAACAGCAAGACCAATTATTACTGGTGGAGCTAAATCTAATATTTTATTAATTATGGAACTTAAAAAAGCAAAAAATAGTAACCTTCTTTCTTCAATCAGATTCAAATAAAGTTTAATTATTGGATTTTGCTTGTTCCTAGGTCTCATAAAATAACGATTAAATTTTTTCTATTATGGTTTAAATTTATTTTTAGTTTCTAATTTACATTTTGTTTTTGCATCTTGATGACTAGCAGTTTGCGTAAATTCTTCGTAGTAACATTCACACGTTTCATTAGCAATTTCTTCACTATATAGCATTTCTGCTCGCAACATTTCCTCTTTGACACTCTGAAGACAAAATAATTTTATAATTGAATTTTTTTTTATTTGAGCTAAATAATAACTATTAAAAGAGTTGAATAGGATCATCAGATTCACAAAAATAAAGAATTTACATTTGCTAGCTTTCATTCTCTATGCTTAGTTTCTGACTTTAATTTTTTTTAATTTATTTTTAGTTTCTCTATGGAGATCTCTGGGTAAATCGACCAAACTATAATCATTAAAAATCTGTATCTTACCTATGGATCTACCATTTATATTAGTTGAATTACAGATTGAGGATATAATATTTGCAACTCTAATCCCATCAAATTTTCCAAAGTTAAATTTGTAGGTTTCAAAGGAATCATTTTGATAATTATTTCTTCTATTTGAATTTCTTATCCGATTATTACCATTTCTATTTGATCTATTTCGATCAGTATTATTTTGTTTATGAATCCAAGAATCATCTTCATTAACAAAAAATGCTTTATTACCTATTACTAAGTTAATCGCAGCCATTGCAATATTTGAGTCATCCATAGAATGTTTTTCTTTTAAATTATCTAGTAAATCGATAATCAATGCTTTATTTTCTTCATTTTCTTCTTTAGCTAAAGAACTCTTATTAACGTTCTCTATAAGTTTCTCCATTCTTTTTTCATTTATTATTTTATTACTTGGTATATTAATTTCTTCAATCTTAGTTCTCGTTGAGTTTTCTAAGTTTCTAAGAAAATGTTTTTCTCTTTGATTAACAAATAAAATTGCCTCTCCTGATCTACCTGCCCTACCAGTTCTTCCAATTCTATGAGTATATGTTTCCTTATCAAAAGGAAAATCATAATTAACAACAAGTTTTATCCTCTCAACATCTAATCCTCTAGCTGCTACATCAGTTGCAACAAGGATATCAATAAATCCTTTTTTTAATCTATCTACAGTATTTTCTCTTTGATTTTGAGGTATATCTCCATTGAGTACTGCTACAGTATGACCTGAATTTTCTAAAGCTTCAGCTATTGAAGTAGTAAGTAGTTTTGTCCTCACAAAAATTATTACTCCTTCATTATTAAGTTCCAATATTCTTTTTAAAGCATCTAACTTATGATGCCTTTGTACATATAGAAATTTCTGAGAAATTAATTGAGTTTCTTTTTTGACACTTTTGATCAATATTTCGGCAGGATCATTTAGATATTTTTTTGCTATATTTCTAATCTCAGTAGGCATTGTTGCTGAAAATAATACCATCTGCTTATTTTCCGGAAGTTGATCTATTATCCATTCAATATCTTCAAGAAAACCCATATTTAACATTTCATCTGCCTCATCTAAAACAAGACAATTTATATCTTTGATTTTAAAAGTTCCCTGCCTTATATGATCCATTATTCGGCCAGGGGTTCCAACTACTACATCAACTTTTCTTTTCAATGCGGAAATTTGGTTTCGATAGTCGGTACCTCCATATATTGCAACCGTCTTGAAATTACTAGATTCAGAACTATAACTTTTAAAAGATTCTGCGACTTGAGTTGCCAATTCTCTAGTTGGAGTCATAACTAAAACCTTTGCATTTAATTCTTTGTTATCTGCAAGTTTTTCTATTAATGGTAATGCGAAAGCTGCGGTCTTTCCTGTTCCAGTTTGTGCTTGGCCTAGTAAATCTCTGCCTAACATTAATTCAGGAATTGCAGCTTTTTGTATGGGAGTTGGATTTTTGTATCCTTTATTTCTTAACGAATTTAAGATCGATTGATTAAATCCAAAATCTAGAAATCCATTCTCAATATCATTATCGTTACCTTTCGATAGTTCCAATTGTTGAGAATCAATTTCTTTTTTGTTTTCTAAGTTCTTTAACTCAAGAAGGGGGTTATCTTCATTCTGAAACTTATCCTGCTCGCTACCAAGAGAGCTATTATCTTTTTTTAAAGCCATTTTAAATGCCCAATAATCTTCTGATTAGGCATTCAACAAATATCTAAATTTACTTAAATTGTTGACTAGCCTTGCAGAGTCGAATTATTAATCTAACATCTTGAGGTTAAAATACTACCAATTGCCCAAAAATAAAATTTAATCTAAATAATATATATTTAAAAATTTTTTTGCTCTTGTAACAGCAGTATAAAATAATCTTCTTTCAAAATTATCTCTACAAAAGATATTCTTAATATCTTTTTGTTCTTTTTCAGCATATTGCTTTCTTCTATATTTTTGGGACCACAAAATGCTTACTTTTTCAGCTTCACTTCCTTGAGATTTATGAATAGTAATGGCTATTGCTGGCACAACGTTTTCTAAATTAGATGGATCAATTAAGGAGACAATTTCTTCGTTATTATCATTAAATTTTCTAAAAAGATATTTTCTCTCATTTTTTAAACCTATAAGTACACCTATATCGCCATTTGACAATCCAAGTTCATTATTATTTTTTGTACACATGATCGGAACACCCTCGTTAAGAGTTCTAAGGTCATAAGGTTTTCTTTGACCCAAAACAATTTCATTTAAATATTCAACACTCCAAATTCCTGAATTTTTTTCACATAAAATCATATGACTTTGTAAATCCAGAAATATTTTATCTACTAAATCTTTTTCATTAAGCAATAAATTATCAATACCCTCATCAAATATATATTTTTTTTTACTTAAATTTGAAGTTGAAAGATTTAAATTATCTAGATAACTTGTAATCGAAAATAATAGATTTTTTGGAATATCTTTTTCTTTACTTTTTGAAATAGCAACTTCCCTAGATTTGTTATCTTTTTCTAATTCATTTATCTTTTGATTAATTAAAGAATAATCATTATTAAATATTAAACTACTAATTAATGCTATATCTCCAATATTTCTATAAGTTTTTTCTAAATTTACTACACAAGATTTAAGTAAACTAATTTCACAATATTCAAACAAGTAATTCCAGATAGAACAGTTATTTACTGGGGATAATTGATTTTTATCTCCAACTAAAATAATTTTACAGTCCTTTGCTAGTAAATTAAAAACTGATTCAATCAAATCGATATTAACCATTGACATTTCATCAATTATGAAAATATCAAGTTCCTTTACTTTAAATTTCAACTTAAGAGATTTATTTTGAGAATTTAAAATCCATCTATGTAAAGTTTGAAATTCAATTTGGTCTAGGTATTTGGCAAAGGAAATATTTTTTTTATCATTAAGCGCCTCTTTTAGACGAGCTGTGGCTTTACCCGTTGGAGCAGACAAGCCAATATTTAAGAAGTTATCAATTCGAAGGAGTTCAAGTATTAAGTTTATAATTAAGGTTGTTTTACCGGTACCTGGTCCTCCTTGCAGAAAAATTAAGTTTGAGTATTTAAATATATTTTTAATTTGATCAATTTTATTATCATCTTCATAAAATATCGCTTTTATTAAATTATTAGAATCTATTTTTTTTAAAAATGAATTAATAACTCTTTCTATCTTTGTTGACCATTTTGCAAGGGATAATTTTCTATCTACTAATAGGAATGGAGAATTTAGGGAACCTATCAAGCCTATATTTTTTAAAATATCTAGATGTTTGTTGGGCCAGCCATCTTCTAATAATTCAAAGATTATTAAACTATTATCTACATCAATAATAGTTTCACCGTTTTTTTCAAACTCTAATAAAATCTTTATTGTATCTTTTACAAAATTACCATACTTTTTTTCATTGAATTTAAATATCCCCAAGATTAAATCAAATATATGATCGAATTGGAACTTTTCAATATCCATAGTTGTTTTAGTCATTCTAAAAAAGTTTATCCAAATAATTAATTCTCTTTAAAGGCGCATTACTAATAAAAATACCTGGAGATATATCATTTGAATTAGAATTTTTAAATAATTCAAGATCTGGTAATCCCTTTAAAAACAAATAAATATATCCTCCTAGATTTTTACTTGGTTGATAATTTTTAAGTCGCCACTTTAATAATCTATGCAATGCTAATAAATAAAGATGAGATTGTAAGGGATAATGATGTTTAATCATTTCATCTCTCATTTTTTCATGGGTATAATTTCTTGGTAAACATTGACTATTATCACTTCCAGAAATCAAATTACTTTTCCAATCAATTAACCACCATTTACTATCTTCTAGGGTAGGACCTACGGGGAAAATACAATCTATACATCCTGAATGAAAGCCTTTATTCATAATTTGAAGATCATTTATTTTATCTGCATATTCTTTACCAAATTCATATTCCTGATCTAGAAGAAAGCATTTTGATATGTCGAGAGAATTTATATTTCTACCTTCATAAGATAGTGTTAAATCATATTTAACTTCCTTAAGTAAATATTCATTGGGAATATCAACTAGTTTCTTGTTTTGTAATTCACTCCCTAAAGGTATATTTATAACTCTTAAAATTGCATCTTTCACTTTCAAAGCCAAAGAAGTATCTATTTGATGAAAGTTCAATTCCTCAATAATTAAATTGATTAATTCTTGATTATTATCATTTCTAAATGCAAATCTTTCTATTATTTTGTGCAAGCAAGTCCCTGCGATATTACCTATAGGAAATTCACTTAATGGATTTGGATAAGAAAAATAATTGGGATAATTATTTGATTGCTTAAAATTAGACTTTTTGATAATTGAGATATTATCTTCATAATCCTTAAATTGATTAATGTCTGCATCAATATTTTTATCTTTAAGCATCCAAGAAGAATAACTTGAATAAGAAAAGAATTGATCAGAATTAAATTTTTTAGATATTTTTTTATTAAAATTATTGATTTTCCAAAGATTATTATTAAATCGATTAATTTGGAACTTTTCGAAAATTTCTTTAATTTTCTCTTTCTCTATACTATCTTCAAAATTAGACTTATAAATATTAATATTTTCGAAATTATTAAATAAATCATTATTTAATATATTATTTGTATCTTCTAGATCATTAAAAACTATAAGTTTATATTTAGCTCTTGTAAGTGCTACATAAATTAACCTCTCACTTTCCTTAAATAAATCTTCTTCTTCTATTAATTTAAATTTTTCAACCTTCGTATAATTATTAGAAATATTAATATATATGTTTCTATCAATATTTGACTTCCAAATAGGACCTTTAATTTTATTTGACTTATTAGAAATAATTGAGAGATATGGACATATGACAATATCAAATTCGAGGCCCTTACTACTATGAATGGTAGAAAGATTTATTCCATTTTGAAGATTATTATCTTTCGTCAAAAAATCTTCTCCAATACAAATTCTTGATGAATGATCTAACTGATTTTTATACCAATTAGAAACTTTATTAAGATTAAAATCATTATTCATTAATTCTATTTCAAGAATTTCTGAAAGCTGAAATAAATTTGAATTTAAATCTGAATCTTGAATAATTGAGGATGACTTATAATTTATAAGAAGTTCATTAACAATATTTAAAACCCCTTTTTCTCTAAGTTCTAGGGACCAAGTAATGCATTTATTAATCAAAATTTCTAAATCATTACTAATTCCATTATCAAGTAATTCTTCTAATTCAAGTTCTATAAACTTTGAAGCAGCTAGCAAATTTATATTTTTAATAACCCTCGGATTTAATAAACAGTCAATGAATAAAAGTAATAGGGAACTTGCTTCAGTATCAAAAATATTTTGTTTATTTTGAATTTTGCATGGTAAGTTAAACTGATTTAATTTGTTTTTCAAATCTAAGCATTGGAAATTATTTAATGTAAGAATCGCAATTTTATTAATATCAATTATTTTATTATTAAAAATAAAGTTAACTATGTAATTAGTTACAAGATCCTCTATATCAGTCTCTTTATTTGAATATTCTACAATTTCAAATACATTATTAAATTTAAATACAGAATTAATATTTTCATTAATTCTAGAGGTTAATTTCTTATAATTTAGTTCTGATTTTTTTAGTCCATTCTTATAAAGTTTATTAATAACTTCTAATAAAGTTTTTGAGGATCTATAGTTATCTGTAAGACTAAAAACTTCGATTGCATCCGATCTTGCATCTAAATAAGTTTTAATATCTCCACCTCTGAATTTGTAAATCGCTTGTTTAGGATCACCTACACAAAGTAAAAAATGATTCTTTGTATAAAAGAACTTTTTTATTAGATTCCATTGAGAATTATCTGTATCTTGAAACTCATCTACAAAAACACATTTAAATCTTTTTTGAATTTTAGATAGAGTAATACTATTGCTACTTTCTGAATTTAGAAATGTATTTTCTACTGTTTTTATAAGATCATTGAAGTTAAAAATAGAAAAACTTTTCTTTAATTCAATTAATTTTATATAAGCTAATTGGGTAAATATTCTTACAAATTCGGTATAGAATCCTTCTTTTATTTTATAAATTTTATCTTGTAATAAATTAAATTTGTTAAAATCTAATTTAAGATTATGTTTTTTAATTTCTTTAGAAATATTTTCTTTATAAAAATATTTTAATAAAAGATCGTCTTTAGAAATTTCATATAGAAAATCAATCACATTTTTTGAATCAATTTTTTTATTAATCTCTTCAATCCAATAATTTATTTGAGTAAACTTATCATTTCTCGGTTTTGCAGCATATATTTGACTTTTACCACCACTCTCCTTAATTAATTTTCCCAACTCTATAAGTTGTAAAAATAATTCCTTACCTTTAATATTCCATTCAACACAAAACTCATTCCAATTTAAATAAAAAAATTCATTAAAATAATTATTTAAATCAATTATCTTATAGTTATTATTTATTTGAAATTTACAAATATTTTCTTGATCTATATTTTTTAGAATTTCCACAAAAAATGACTTATTGATTCTACTTCCAAATCTAGAACTTATTTTTTTTTTGTTAACTGCTGAAATTAGCTTAGGATTAAGATTGAGAAAATCATCAATCCACAAATTATCTATCACATCTTTATACAAATTATCAATATTATTATCAATGCATGGATCTTGTGTTAAACCTATTTCAAAACTATATTCATCAATAATATTATTGCAAAAAGAATGGAATGTGGTTACTTGTAATTTATAAATTTCGTTAAAAAAATTATCAATTTCATATATAATTTTTTCCTTAGATTTTTCCTTCTCCTTAAATTTTAGATACCAATCCTTAAGGGTATTATCTAACTTACTTTCATTATGATTTTGCAAATATAATTTTAAATCCTTAAATCTCAAAAATATTTTTTCTCGTAATTCAGAACAGGTATTTTTTGTAAAACTTAATAAGAGTATCTCATCTGGTTTAATTTTTTTTTCTAAAACACTTCTTAAAACTAGGTGAGCTAAAGTGAAACTTTTACCAGTTCCAGCACTTGCCTCTACTAATTTAAATTTATTATCTAATTGAATTTCATTAATATCCATATCTTTATTAAGTTAATATTTGACCTCATTTTTATAAAGAAAGTAATTCTTAAATTTATTATTTAAATATTGCTCTTCTAAAGCAATCTTAAATTTAATAATTAAAGCCAGACTTATTAATAAAAATAAATAATAAATAGATAACTTTGTTATAAAAAATCCAATGGAAATAAATATTAATGAATAGTACATAGGATGCCGCGTAAATCGATAAATACCTGTAGTTACGAGATTGCTATTGTGTATAGGTCTTGGGAAAGGGGATAAATTTCTTCCTAGATCTTTAATTGCAACTAATAATATTATGAAGGAGGTTATTATCATTAAAGACCCTAACAAATAAGAAAAAGGACTAACTTGAATTATTTGTTTTTGTGGAATAAATTCCCATCGAAAAAAATGGAGGATAATAATAAAAAACTGTAAAAAAACAAGTATTGTTTCATAAGCAGCTTTTAAAAAAAATTTAAACTGAAATTTATTCATTATTTATTTAGTGCTTCAATAAGAGGTCCATATAATCTGAATGATAATTTATCAAAATTATTATTTCTCAAAAAGAAATCTGGGTGTTTTTCATTTCCAAAACATAATTTCATTTCGATATTATCTCTTTCTCCTTTAGAAAAAGTTTTATTCCCAATCCATCTATCAATAAATGCCTTTTTCTCATTTTTTGATTTTATTTTTGCTTCTACATATTTATAACTACTTTCTGGAGGGAGAGGTAAACATTTTTCAGAATAATTTTTAAAAATATTTATGTATTCCTCTAATATTAAATTTGACTCTATCACTCCGGGTGATTGAATGATTTGCGATTTATAATGATTTTCTGTTCTGAAAATTACTTTAGTCTTTTTTATATTCTTTTTTAAAGCAGAAATGAAGAGTAATTTTATCCAAGCCTCTATCAAACGACTCAAACTTAGTTTCGAATGAATTAATTCAATTACGGTGTCATCAGTAATGAAATATTCTTCTTTATTGGCATTCGATTTAACATAAATTCTATTAATCTTGTTATGTTGACTAAAACTTTTAGAAAGACTCTCTATTAAATCATTAATTTCTTTTTCTTTTATGAAAATACTATTTTTGGGCATAATAATACCATTTTCAACCAACTGATTATTAATATTTAAATTTTTTAAATCACCAATAAAGTTATGATTATCAAGATCTAATTCCTTGATTATTTTTGTAATTAATTGCGACTTCTGCAGATTACTTACAGACTCATCATCTGGATGATGAATAAAAATTTCCTTGGGAGAAATATTTTTTTTATTTAGCCAATATTTTTGAGGAGTCTTGAACCAATAAATCAGTTCTGATAATTTGTAATTTTTAATATCAAATTTTTTTTCATTCCAATCTATATCCTCTACTAAAGAATAATTACTTTTAATTATCTTAGAACTATCAAGATCAATTCTTTCTTTTTCATCTAAATCGGAATCTTTAATTATTAGTTCTCTTTGGCCTTGGTTTAAAAAACTATCAAAAAAAGAAATTAACTCATTTATAGGAAAAGAAACATCTAATTTTTTATTATTTTTATCATTCTTGACCCAATTAACTATAAATTTATCCCTACAAGCAATTAATAACTCAAGAAATGAATATTTCTCTCTTTCGAAAACTGATGGATCACCCAGATTATATTTATTATTTAATAAATTTATATTTTCATTTTTAGATAATTTTGGATAATAAACACTATTCATGTCTATTAGAAAGATAACCTTATGTGGGATATGCCTAGCATTTTCAATATCACTCACTAAGATCTTATTGATGCGTGATTTGCTTTGATATATAGCTTTATTTATGCAAGAAATTAATATCTCTCGAAAAACTTTTAACAAAATTAGATCATCAGATATTAAAGGTGTTGCGTAATTATCAAGAATTCTGTTTATTTCACTTATTTCTAAATTAAAATTACCATTATAAGAAGTAATATTTTTTAATATGAACTTTATCTTTTCAACCCAAATTGAGTAAGAAAAAGATCCCCTCAGCGAATTAATATAATTTTTTAAATGAATTAATATTCTAACCCATTTATTCAAATCCAAACTTATATTTTTTGAGCAAAATGGTTGTAAATTAAAAATACTAAAATTGACTTCTTTGTCATAAATTAAGCCTAAAGTAATTCTATTTAAGCACCACTCTAAAGTATTATTTTCATCACCTAATCTTTCATTGGCATCTAATCCCCAATGAAAGCCAACTTTGGAAAGTAAGAAAATAATTTCATCCTTTTCAGTAATATGAAAATCAAAAATGTTTTGAGTTACTTTTTTAGAAAGAATATAATTTATTTTTTCAAGTGTAATTTTTTCATTTGCTATTTCAGTAATGTCAACTAAAAATTTATAAATATCAGAAGAATCATGATTATCCTCATCAATAAAAAAATAAGGTATCTTTTCACCATTAACTAAATCATTATTAAATATATACCTTAGATAAGGTTTAATTAGATTAGTTTGAGGAGATAGTACAGCAATATCACTATATTTAATTTTTTCGCAAGAATTTATTATTTCTATAATTTTATTTCTTAAATATTCTAATTGACTATTCTGATTAAAATGCTCACAAAGTAATATTGAATCGTCCTTTTCATTGATTATAAAATCATTTCTATTATTATCAATTAGTTTTTTTTGTATTTGATTAAGAAGAGGAATATGCTTCTTCTCATAACAATTAGTTGTAGGATCAATATATATTGAATTATTTTTTATATTTATACCTTCTTTATAAATATTTTCCTCAATTAATTTTTGAAAGTTTGCTCCAAATTTACCAAATATTTTCTCAATATTCGTATTATTTAAAATTAATTTAATTTCACTATTATCAAATTCCAACTCACCTTCAAGAGAATTAATTCTGTTCCATAAATCATCTCCTACAGATAAAAGATATAAATTCACCTTAGTAAATTTTGAAAGTTCTGAATAAAAGTTTATATATAGTTTGGATAAGTTATTATCAGAAATAATATAAATTTGATTTGGCACTTCAATTTGAAAGTTTTTATTTTTTCTTAAATTCTGTATTAATTCAATCATGTATAAACATGAAGGCTTTTCAGATATTCTTTTCTCTAATAATTTATATAAAATAGGTTGCCAAAATTGATCTGAATTTAAATTCTTAAATAAATTAGGTGAATTGATTTCATTTATATTCCATTCAGCAATCATTTCAGGTCTAAAAATTAAATAATCAATAAAATTATTGGTTATCTTTTTTGTCAGATTATATAAGTCTCCATCAATTGTCTTTTTATTATCCAAATATTTATTAATCCAATTTCTAAGCGGAAATGATTCTTTAAAGTTATTTAATTCTTCTAATGAATCAATAATGCCCCATTTAATTGACTCAAAATTCCATAAACTCATATCAATTCCTGGAAAAAAATTTGTCAATAATGATTCGGTATAACTTGATATGGTCTTTAATTCATAAAGAGCACTTATTTTGTTTTTTATAGTTATTTGTTCACTTAACCACTTACCCAAGAAATAATTAGGAACAACAATTTCTAAATTCTCATTTATAAGAGGAGGACATATCTTTAATTCTTCTGCTAACAGCTCGCTTATTACTTCAATTTTATTTGATTTATATAGATTGAGCAATTTACTGGTTATTAATATTACCCAACTTTAAATGGATCAGTTATTTCTGCATTAGGACATTCGAATTCCCCAACAGCAACAAACTCTAAACGAAGCTTCAAGAAGGTAATAAATTTTTTATCTGTCGATATAACAGCTGCCGGAGGTGATGGAATCTTTGATTTTAGATCGACAAATTGTCTTGTTTGTAAAAAAGATGGATTTTTTAAAAGCCAGAAATCTATTTCTTTTTTGTTTTCTTTATAGTTTCGTTCCCTCTCTTTCAAAATTTCTTCAAGTGGCTCTTCCACTGTTAAAAACTTTTCACTTGCAGCAATGAAAAAATATGTTGTCATTTGAAATTTAATTTGATTTAATAAGAGACTTCATTTCACGAACAGACTTTTCTAAACCTACCGCTAAAGCCCTTGCAACAATACTATGACCTATGTTTAATTCATTCATATTGTTAATTGATGCAATTTTTTCGACATTGTGATAATTAAGTCCATGCCCAGCATTAACAACCAGTCCAAGATCATTTGCTTCATATGCAGACTCTAAGATCCTCTGAAATTCTTTATGCTGCTCGTAACCCGTCACTTCGGCATATTTTCCAGTATGTAACTCTATAATTTCAAAACCTATTTCTCTAGAATAATTGATCTGGTCTCCAATAGGATCAATAAAAGCACTTACTTCAATATTTGACTCTTTTAAATTTTTAACAAAGTTCTTCAGATATTTCACATTACTTTTAACATCCAATCCACCTTCAGTGGTAACTTCCTCTCTTTTCTCAGGGACTAATGTTACGTAATCTGGAATTATTTTTTTTGCAACTTCTAACATTTCTTCTGTTGCGGCCATTTCTAAGTTAAGTTTTGTTTTTATAGTTTCCTTCAAAAGAAATACATCTCTATCTTGTATATGCCTTCTATCCTCTCTCAAATGTACTGTTATAGAATCTGCACCACCTAATTCTGCCAAAAAAGCAAATTGCACAGGGTCAGGTTCTACAGTTTTTCTAGCCTGCCTTACATTAGCGATATGATCAATGTTTACTCCTAAGGTCGTCATAATTTTAAAATTTTAAGTTTCTAGACAATCTAGTAACCGCCCAATAATAGCTAATAAAAAATAACAAACCTATAAATTATTAATATATAGTTAGTTGAAATTGAAGAAAAAATCTACTGATAATTGCACTATTAATCCTTTCTTAGGCTTTTTAGCAATGTTCTTAACACAAGACATACTAATAAAGATTTTTTTTAGTGAAATAAAAATAATGGATGAAGGTTTCTCTATTCCAAAAGATTCTTCAATTATTCTAGCCCCAACTCATAGATCAAGATGGGATGGATTGATCCTCACTAAGGCAATTGGTAGAAGGGTAACTAGCAAAGATTGTAGATTTATGGTTACAAAATCTGAAATGAACGGAATACAAGGTTGGTTTCTCAAAAGACTTGGTTGTTTTTCAATTGATCAATTATCACCTTCTCTGTCAGTATTAAGATACGCTGTAAATCTAATACTCAATAAGAATCAACTCGTAGTTTTTCCTGAAGGAAAAATTAATAAATACGGTAAAAAATTAACCCTTAAAGAGGGGTTATATAGATTGGCTCTATTGGCAGCAAAAAGAACAAACTCAATATTTATCATTCCTATAGGAATCGCTTACAGCCAAGTATCTCCAAAAATAAGAGCTAAAGTCTCGTTATGCTTTGGAGAGCCTATGTTTGTAAATGAAAATCCTAATTTATCAATTAAAGATTTTAATGAGATATTGAATAAAAGAATGCAAAAAGCAGAAAAAATCGCTTTAAAAAATGTGGGTAGATAATTCCATTATCAGTTAATATGAAATTTAATCAATAATGAGATTATGAAATTCCTAAAAATTATACCAGTTGTATTTATCTTTCTTGGGATACAGTCATTTATGAATCTCTCTTTTGCCGGAAGTAAAAACGCAGATGAATATAAGGTTCTTTCAAGTACAAACAAAAAGCTATCAATTGCGGATGTAGAAGATTTTTTAACTGAAGGTGACAATCTAGTAAAAAATGGTGATTTTGAATCGGCAAAGCAAACTTATGATAAAGCGAGGAATTTAGCCAGACAACTTTCAGGATTTTATAGAGATCTCAATGGTTCATTCAAAGGTTTGGATGCAAGAGTACCAATGGAAATGGAAAAAAAAGGAAGAAAATCTATAAAAACCTGGGCAAAATCAAATGCTAGATTAGCTTCTCTTTACAAAAGGAAGGAACAACCTGAGGTGGCTGTACCCTTGCTGGTTGAAATAATTAGATTAATGACTCCAAATAGTCCAGAAGGCAAAGAAGCATATGAAAATCTATTACAACTTGGTTTTGTTGAGACAATATATAAAGGTTTTTAAATAATTTTCATGATTACTAATTCAAAAGTTATAAGTTTAATAACTAAAAAGTTGCCCGATTCGCAAGTTAAAGTTGAAAACCTTAAGGGAAATGACCATTTACAAGTTACGGTAATTTCATCTAGTTTTAATGGATTATCATTAGTCAAACAACATCAGCTAGTATATGCTGCTTTAAAAGAAGAATTAGCCTCAGAGGCTATACATGCACTAGCCTTAAAAACAGAAACCCCTATTTAAATCATGAAAAATCATACGGAAGATAAAATCAAAAACCTAATAGAATCAAATCCTATTATGGTTTTTATGAAAGGGACTAAATTAATGCCTCAATGTGGATTTTCGAACAATGTTGTTCAAATTCTCAACTCTCTAGGGGTTGAATTTAGCACTTTTGATGTTCTTAGTGATTTTGATGTGAGAGAAGGTATTAAAGAATATTCAGATTGGCCTACTATTCCTCAAGTCTATCTAAAAGGTGAATTTCTTGGAGGTTCAGATATTCTTATCGAAATGTATAATTCTGGCACCTTAAAAGAAAAAATCGAAATTGAATTAGCCTCTTAAAACAATTTATAAGTATAAATACTGACTTTAGTTAATAAAAATTAATATTTTAAAATCTTTTTTTATCAAAAAAACCCTTTTTTTCATCTCCATCTGGTTCTATAAAACTTGATGGATCTAGAATCCATCTCTCTATTAATTTTTCTAGTTTATCTTGATCTCTTTGCTCTAAAGCACTGCAATTCCTTAAGGCTTGGAGATAACCATCACAATATAATTTAAGTTCTGAAGGGTTGTGAAAACGACTAACCAAGTCTTGGCAACTATCGCAAATCGATTGAAAATGACGAATTGCTCTCGGATTATCAAATGATGTCATAATTCGATAGATTCTTATTTTTTTTGAGCATTTGTTATACCTTATTAAGGATAATAATAAATTGCCTGGCCAAACAGTAATTAAGAATGCAATCAACTGAGCAAATCTTAGCTTCAACTCCTGGCGGTTCACAATTGCCAACGAGCTCCCAAACACCCTCAAGAGTCCTTGTTGTTGAACCTCACCCGACACTTAGGACGGTCCTCGTTCAAAGACTCCGCCAAGATGGGCACTTAGCTGCTGCTGTCGGATCGGCAGCAGAAGCAGTTGATCTATGTAGAGAACAATCACCTGAGCTACTTGTAAGTGCTGAAATCCTTGAGCAGAACACTGCAATGAGGTTGGCCCAACAATTAGGTTGCTCAGTAATAGTGTTAACTGCCAGATCTGGTGTTGAAGCACTAGTTAACTTACTGGATGAAGGCGCTGATGATGTTCTCAGAAAACCATTTGGTCTTGAAGAATTAGCGGCAAGATGTAGAACCCTTTTAAAAAGAGGCAGAATAGGACTACAAGAAAAAGTTGAGGTTGGGCCTTTAGAAGTCCATCTACTTCTTAGACAGGTAACACTAAGTGAGAAACCTGTGGAATTAAGTCCTAGGGAGTTTGCGTTACTTTGTGCTTTACTTATGCCACCAGGAATGGTTAGAAGTCGACAGGAGCTCTTGAGGATGGCCTGGCCTCCCTTTAGTGGAGGACCTAGATCAGTTGATACTCAAGTATTAACATTAAGGAGAAAACTAGAACAGGCAGGTTTGGGAGAAGGAGGAGGAATAACAACTGTAAGACAACAAGGATATAGGTTTAGCATTGATAATATCTAACCTAGATAAGCAAATAATTCACCAATTATCATTGATACGGAAAGAAAGGTAAGTAACTTATAGGTCCATAAGGGTGATATATAAGATATTTCATCAACCTCTATTTTTGTATTTTCACAAATGATTGAAATAAATCTTTCGAAGTTTTCCACTCTTTGTGGAATAAGAAAATTATCACCTCTAGTAGTATTAAAGTAATAAACCTTACTACCCTGACTGGTTGGAAGCTTTTTTATTAACTTAATATCTTTCCAAGGAATCTCCCAATTTTTTCTCCCTAGGGTTCTAGAAATAAAGCTAGTTTTATATGAAATTTTTTTATTAGAAGTCTCAACGTAATCACTTGTAATGTTGATAATCAAATATAAACCTAAAACAAATATAAATATTGAGAGGAATTTTAAATTACCTATTGAGATAAACGGTATAGGAATTGTAAGTGCTAAATATAAAGAAATTAAAGAACATTTTACAAAAAAAAGAGTTTTAAACTTTTCTATCATCTGCTTATGCCCCTTTATTTAATCAGGCAAGCTGAAACTATTGATATTTAATTTTGAACCTATTATATGAGCACAAGCGTATCCACTAAAAGCAACTGCATTTAGACCTTGACCCGGGAAGCATGAATCACCTACGCAATAAAGGTTTTTAATTTTTGTTGTGTTAAAAGGCATTGGTAAAAGTCCAAGCAATTTTTGACTAGGAATAGGTCCGTAACTACCTTCATATCTTCCTAGAAACTTTTTATGAGTTCTTGGAGTTCCAATTTCTTTATGATCAATATGCTCTTCAATATTAGGTACAATAGATGAAATTTTTTTAACCAGAAAAGAGAAATATTTTTCTTTCTTTTGCAGATATTCTTTCCTCGATAAGCCTTCCCATTCACTCATTGATGAAGGAGTAAATGCATGAATGATATGCTTACCTTCTGGAGCCAAAGTCGAATCAAGCAAAGTAGGTATAGAAACAAAAATAACTCCTTTTTCACTCTCTAATTCATCCCAATTATCAACAATTATATGATGGCAATTAAAGTTATTACTAATAAGATTTTTTTCAACACCAAGGTGGATCGAGACAAAAGAAGGAGAGGGGTTATAGGTCTCTGACCATTTATATTCACTTTTGGGAACGTTTTTCCTTGCTATTAAACCTTTCTTTTTATCTTTCAGCCCAAATGTATCCCATCTTGTGGAATTAGACACAATGATATCTGAGTATATTTTCTCCCCATTTGAGAGCTTAACTCCTACTGCCTTTTCGTCTTTTAAAAGTATTTCAATAACATTGGACTTATAGCGAATTTTTCCACCTAATTTCTCCATTCCAGAAACCAACTTCTCTGCTATAGTTCCCACCCCACCTTTTGGATAATTTATACCGCCAACATGTCTATCAGTAAAAACCATTCCAGCATTAATCATAGGTGTTTTTATAGCGGGCATTACTGACCAGCAAAAACATTCGATATCTATAAATTTCAAGAGCTCAGGATCCTTTATAAACTTTCTAGCGACATCTCCTGCATTTACTGGTAACCATCTTGCTAAACCTAAACAGGATATTGGAGATTTAAAGAAAACTTTAAAAAGATAACTGGGATCCTCTATTGATAAAAGTGGCATTGAATCTAAACATTTAAATACACTTGCACAGGTATCGTAAAATTTTTTTATACCTTCTTTTTCCTTGGGGAAAGCTGCTGATAATTTTTTTATAAAATGATCATAATTTTTATCTACAGAAATATTGAAGTTATTTGGGAGGTGATATTCCAGCTGGACCGGATCAGGAATAGTTTCGCATTTTTCATTTACATCTTTAAGCGCACGAGTTAATAAATTGGTATGACCTTTATCTCCAAATCCAAATATCATTGAAGCACCAACATCAAAGGTGTAACCATTTCTTTTGAAAGAGCCACCACTTCCTCCAGGAATGATATACTTTTCAAGAACTAAAACATCAGCACCTTTAGCAGCTAACTGGGATGCTGTTACTAATCCTCCTATTCCTGAGCCAATTATAATCGCATCAAAATTTTTATTATTGGATTTCATTTTTAAGCCTTAAAATAATTTATTTTAGTTAATTTTGGTAAGTAAGTGATCTTTTCTCAAACGAGAATCCAATATTTTTTTAAACGACTTTAAAGCTTCTGTGGATCTTTCTTGATAAGCTTTATATCTTAATCTTTTATCTTTTATTCTATAATTAAGTTCTGGAACTAAACCAAAAGAAGCAGGCATTGGCTGAAATTTATTTTTTTTCTGATTTGATAATATTTGATTTCTATTACTAATGAAATTTATTAAGGAACCAATCATTGATTCATCAGGGAAATTTACTGGGTTTTTACTCATAGCTAATAAGGATGCATTTATTCCTGCTAGCAACCCACCTGCCGCCGCAGCAGCATAACCTTCCGTTCCTGTTATCTGACCAGCTGCCAAGAGAGTTTCTCTATTCATAAATTGAAGTGTTGGTAAAAGTAATTTAGGAGATTCTAAAAAGGTATTTCTATGCATCACTCCAAAGCGTACAAATTCAGCTTTTTCTAAGCCGGGAATCATCCTAAAAATTCTTTTTTGTTCTGACCATTTTAGGTTGGTTTGAAAACCTACCATATTAAGCAACTTCCCTTTGAGATCTTCCATCCTTAATTGAACAATTGCATGAGGTCGATTTTTTATTCTATTTTCTCTATCGAATAAGTCTCCCCACTTTGGATTCCACAATCCAATAGATTTGAGAGGACCGTATCTCATTGTGTCAATTCCTCTTCTAGCAATTTCTTCTATTGGCAAACAAGCTTCAAAGAAATTAGCAGATTCTTTTTCAAAGTCTTTTAAATCAGCTTGTTCTCCTGTTATTAGTTCGCTTCTGAAATGAATATATTCATTTTTATTCATTGGGCAATTAAAATATGCAGGATCACCTTTGTCGTATCTACTAGCTCTAAAGACTTTTTTATGATCAATAGTATCACCATAGATAATTGGGCTAGCAGCATCATAAAAATGACAGGCACTGACACCTGTAAAAGACTGAATTTTGTTGGCCAATGCATCTGCAGTTAGCGGACCGGTTGCGAGGATAGTTATACTATCTTTGCTAGGTAGTTCCAGTTGTTCATATCTTTTAATTTCGATTAAGGGATGATTAGATAAAGCTTCAGTCAATGCGTTACTAAACTTAGATCTATCAACAGCCAAAGCACCTCCAGCTGGAACAGCAAATTTATCTGCTGTTTTGACTATCAAAGAATTAAAAAATCTGAGTTCTTTTTGCAATAAACCGGCAGCTCTATCTGGACTTAAAGCCCCAAAACTATTGCTACAAACCAATTCTCCACATTCATCTGTATGATGAGCTGGAGTTGATTTATGAGGTCTCATTTCAATTAATTTAACTGGTACGCCAGAATTAGCTACCTGCCAAGCAGCTTCAGAACCTGCTAGACCTGCTCCTATTACTATTACCTCTTTTTCTATCAAGTTAGATTAATCCTTGCCCAAAAAGTCTCTGTTGAATTGCTCTCTTGCTGGCTTTTGTATATTAAATATAACCCAAGCCAAAGCTGCAATAATTGGTGCAAATACTACGATTGTTCTAAGCATTTTTGAAATTCTGTTACTTATCCAATATCCTACCTTTTAACTGTAAATATAGAGAGAATTTTTAATTTTTTATCTTATAAGTTAAGAATTGTATTTCAATTGTTCAAGTTAGGATAATAAGTTGTTTTTTTTGCCTTAAAAAGGGATAATTTTTAATGTACTCAATTTTACAAAATGGGTCGCTAGCTCAGCGGTAGAGCATCCGGCTTTTAACCGGCTGGTCCTGAGTTCGAATCTCAGGCGACCCACATCTAAATAATTGAGTAATCCTATCGAATGGAATCTTAATAATAAAACTCAAATCTTAAAATAATTAGAAATTTAAGCTTATTCAATAATATTTCTCTCCAACAACCAATTAGATTATTCAAAAATGATAATGACTTACATTAATTAATTTAAAATACTGGCCAAAGTTTTCTGCAGATTGAATTAATGAATAATGGATAGAATATACATTTATGTATCAGTTTTGCGAATAAATAGCACCGAATAATCCTTTAAACAGTTCTAAAAATTAAATACCAGCAAATACTTTACAAAGCTTAATGAATGCTGTTACAATAGTTAATATAAATTTTCTTTTATTATTATGACTCCTGAAGCAGAACGTTTTAATGGTTGGGCGGCAATGTTAGGTTTCGTTGCAGCAGTTGGTGCATACGTAACTACCGGACAAATCATTCCAGGCTGGTTTTAAATTTTAATTTCACATTCAACTAGAATAGATAAAATTTAAACTCTATAGCAAAAAATTTTTTTGCAATAAGCTAAACGATTTATCACTCCTTTTGAAGAAAAGAAAACTATGTTAATAAACATACTGTCTTTTCATCAAAGGGAGTTTTTATTTACACTTTTTCAAAAAGTTTATACTTAAAAAATAATCATTGATTTATAGAAGAAAAGACAAATTTTATAATAGCTGTACTGGCTTCATAACAGCACTCATAAATTGTACATAGTTTGTTAGAGATTCTTTAGACTTACAGTAATCTTTAAATTATTTTTTTAAACTTAAGAGTTTTAAAATTTTAAAGGCTTTTATCTTTTATTTCTTTCTATACTATCCAAACAGGTTGAACATAAGAGATGCCCTTTTTTTTTCCAAAAAGTTTTAGTTGATCTTTCTATATCTTTTTTGCATAATAGACACTTAAAAATAGGTGACATTTTTTCAATTTTTTCTAGAAGAGAGACGATAATGCTAGAAAACAAATAGCAATAATTTAATTCATTACTTTTTTGTTTCCAAGTTATTTTTATACTATTTCAGAATAATAAAATAAATCTTTAAACATATAATACTTCCAAAAGTTTCAAGGAGGAATAATTCATTAAAAAAGACCTGCTTTTGGGCAGGTCTTTTTATGTGTGTAAGATTTTCTAATTAATTTAATTAGAAGGAGAATGAAACATGAGCACCGAATCCTGATACATCTTCTTCAGATGTTGCGCCAGGAATAGTGTACATAAATGGAACTACAGTTGTGCTGTCATTGATTGGATAAGAATAAGAGACGTCATAAGC